>JBDRLK010000672.1:0-22262 GCA_043813155.1 Pseudomonadota bacterium
ATCGCGAGCGCGCCCGCAGCGCCCGATGGAGGCGTAGCAGGGCTACATCGACGAGGGCGCGAGGACGAAAGCCGCGAGGCGGCCCACAGGCGCGGCCGCAGTAGAGTGGTGGTCCCTGATTTGCGGGGCGCTGTACTAAGGTGCAACTCCCGTGCCACGAAAAAGAGGCCTGGAATCATGGCGATGAGGGCAGGATGTGACAGGGGCATTATTGTTTTCGATGAAAATTGCCACAGGAAGGATCATGGGCAGGCCGCGCCCGTGCTTTGCCCGGGCTGCTTGATCATCTTTTCCAGGTCCGATACGTCCGGCAACTCGGACAGGCGCTCACGTTCTCCCGGCGCCCGCATCCATCGTCGATCCGGGAATGAACCGTCTCGCATGAAACCGATGCAGGGGCACGCGGGAACGATCAGGACGTGAATTCCGGGCTCAACCGCGGCCTTGCGATCATTGAAAACTGAGTTCAGCCGGTTGTCACGCGGAAAGAAACAGGCTAGATTAACACAATAACAGGAGACGCAGCACGGGTTACGAAACGATAAGATGCAAGGCCGTGGGAGTCGCCTGCGCGGGAGCGGCCGCCGCGTGCCTTGCCGCGGCCGCGTTCCTTGCGCTCGGCGGCTGCGACGCGCGGTCCACTGCCGGGGACGGGGGGCCGTTGCCGGACGCGACGGACACGGGCGACGGCGCGGACGTTCCGGATGCCGCAGCCGACGCCGACGCTCGGGAAGGGCTTGACGGCGACGGGCTCGACCTCGACGCTCCCGGCGAAGACGACCCCGGGGCCGCGGACGCAGGGCCCGATGCCGTCGAGGATGCCGGCGCCGACGTCCGCCCGGAGCCGGCCTGGAGGGAGATCGGCAGGCAGGACACGACGAGGTTCATCTCCGGGGCGGTCTACGGGGACCGGGTCTACGGCGGGACGCACCTCGCGGGAAGCTCGGCGATCTACGACTCCCCCCCCTTCCGCATGCAGCAGTTCTTCGGCGGCGAGTCCGTGCTGGACTTCTGCGAATTCGGCGGCGCGCTTTACTCCTCGCACGAAAACGGGCCGCAGATCTACCGGTTTTCCGGCGGCGCCTGGGAGCTTGCCCACGACCACGGAGGCGGCTGGACGTACATGTTCTTCATGATCGCTTTCCAGGGCGCGCTTTTCGCGACGGGCGGGACGGCGGACGGCGTGCGCCTCGTCAGGACCTACGACGGCGCCGCGTTCACGGAGACGGCGGCCATGCCCGGCTGGAACTGGGTGCCCGTCGAGTACGGAGGCGAGCTTTACCTGCTGGGCCACGACGGCCCGGCCTACGCCGCGGAGCCCGCGTCGGCCGTCAGGTCGGGCGACGGCGTGCATTTCACGAGGGTGGAGGCGCTGGGCGGCGGCCCCGAGTACCAGTGCGCCTTCGCGTGGAACGGCACGCTGTACCTCGGGACCGGGGGCTGGACCAACGACAGGGGCAGCGACGGCTGCGCCGTCATCTATGCCTACGATGGAGCGGCGAGGGCGGAGGTGTTCAGGACGGACAGGAACGGCGTCACCGACATCGCGGCCTTCAGGGGCAGGCTCTATGCGACCGTCGACTCGGGGTGGGAGCGCGGGTCGGGCGACTCCAGGCTCTACGAGAGCGAGGACGGGTACACCTGGGCGCTCAAGCGCACCTTTCCCGACCCCGAGATGAGGCACATGGAGGCCCTGGGCGACTCCGCCCTGATCCTGTTCGGGGGCCGGGCAGGCGGCTACGGCGTGATCTACGGATGGGAATGAGCGCGGCCCGGGCGGCGGCGACATCAAAGGAGAGGGCCGGTGCCTCCCGGCGTTCGCGCTCAACGCCTCGGCGCGCTGCGAGTCCACGTGCCCGACGGCCGCCGACCGATGGTGCTCGGCCATGCATTTCTGCGGCGAGGCGTACCGGGACATTTCCGGCATCGCCGAAACCGACGCCGTGAGCGTGTGGGCGGGCGAATAGGCAGGCCTCCCGTAAAAGGCGTTATGATCAGTAATACCCTTCCGTGATCTTGACCGAGGCGATGTCCTGGCCCCAGCTCTCCTCCATGATGAAGGGGATTTTCTGGGTCTTGCCGAGGGCTTTTATCCTGACGCTCCCGGCCAGCGTGCCGCAGCCCTTTTCCTCGGCGCAGGAGACCTGGACCGTGTAGCGCCCGTTCTTGACCTTGGACAGGTAGAAGACCTCGCCGTCGGTCCCCCTGGCGCCGTCGATGATTTTGCCCTCGTCACCGCCGCCGCCAAGATAGTCTCCCTTTCGCGACACCCACAGGTCCAGGTTCACGGGCTTGTCCCAGGAAAGCTCGATCACGAGCTGGGCCGACTTCACCGAGCCCTTGACCGGCTGCTCGTAGAGCAGGGGCGATTTTTCCATGGCCGCGACTTTCAGAAGAAGGGGCCTTAAGTCGGACGACACCTTCACGCCCTTTTTCATGGCCGCGCTCCCGTCCGTCGATTTTACGCACAGCTCGTCCGTGATCCGGCCCGCGTCGTCCCAGCGCCCGGCGCGCGCTGCAGCTATTGCCCTTTCGGCCGCCGCCGTCTTGTCCGTGGTCTTCATGAGATGGCGCGAGACCCTGAAGGGATAGGCCATGTCCCACTGCTCCTTGCGCTCGAAATACCCGGCAAGCGTCTCCATGACCTTCTTGTCCTCGGGGCTGACGTCCAGGATGCCCGAGTAATAGCGCGTGGCGTCGTAGTACTTTCCCTGCAGCCGCAGCAGGTCGCCCATGGTGGTCATGACCGTGGCATGGCCGCTGTCCATGGCATACCAGGCCTCGGTTTCCTTGAGCGCTTCCTTGTAGTCGCCCACGTAGACGAGGAAGCCGATGTAGCGCTTGCGATGGTCGCGCACCAGGGGCTCCTTTTCAATGGCCGCCTTCATTTCCTCGACCTTGACCCGCTTCTGCGCGAGCGTCATCTCGTAGGGAAGCGTCTTGATCGTGGCTTTCTTCACCACCCTGGGGTGGTAATAATACCCCCCGCCTCCGCCGCCTCCGCCGCCGTCCCATTCCCCGCCTCCAAACGGGTCGGCCAAGCCCATTTGCGTGGACGGCTTGGGCTTTGCAGGGGACTTGGCTTTTTTGGCCATGGCCGGGGCCGGGGCGCTCTCCATTTTCTTTTCCGATGCGGGCGCCGAGGCCTTACCGCCTGCCTTGACAGCCCCCGCGCTGATTGCGTCCTTGCTCGAGATGCCGCTTATCCCGGAACTGTCGTCCATGTCGCCCAGGCCCTCGGAGCCGTCCGCGCCGAGAATGCCCATGATGCCCGACGAGGAAACGCTGTCCAGCGCGGCCGACCTGCTCTGCGCCGCTTCCATGGCCTCCAGCTCCTCCCCGGAATCCTCGTATTCGATCTGCTCCTCTCCCGTCCACTCGATCCTGTCCTTTGTCCTCTTGACCCCGAACTCATCGTACATGGCCGCGTTCTCCAGCACGATGAACGAGGTGAAACGGCTCGGCAGGGAGTAGGCCCTGGAGAGCTTGACGATCTGCTTTTCCGCCTCCCCGCCGCCCTCGAGCGTCAGGCTGTCGATCTTTCTCGACGCCCACATGACGGGCACGAAGGTGTTGGACTGCTTGCTCTCGCCCACGTTGAAGGAGTGCGTCCTGGCGAACTTTTGCTCGGCCACCGTTCCCGTGAGCACGGCCTCGAGCTTGCCCGTTCCCCTGTAGCGGCCCGTGATCACGACCTCCTCGCCGCTCGCGATGTTGGCGATGCGCTCGGGAAACACGTCCTTGACCTCCAGGCCCTCGAAGGAAACCGAGGCCTGCTGAAGAAGCGGCGTGCGAAGAGATCCAATGATCTTCACTGCCACGGTCAGCAGGTCCTCGCCGCTCGATATATAATTGAACTTGCCGCCCGTGCGCTCCGCGAGCTCCTCGAAAAGCAGGCTGTCCACGCTGCTGCCGATGCCGATCGTCGTGACCGTGGCCCGCGACTCGTTGAACAGCTCGCCGGCCCAGGATGACAGCTCGCCCGGCCTGTTTTCCCCGAGCGTGGCCGCGCCGTCGCCGATCAGGATGATCTTCGTGTTGCGCGTGGTCCCCAGCTGCTCGGCCGCCTTGAGAAGCGCGCTCTCGATGTTCGTGGCGCCCGCCGGCGGAAGCGCGTCGAGAAACGCCCCTACCTGCTCCAGGTAATCGCGCGTGGGCCGCTCCCAGTCCTCGTGCATGACCCTTCCCGTCATGTCGTAGGCGATGGTCTTTACCCTGTCCTGGCGCGCCATGCTCCCCATGACGGCGCCAAGAAGCCTTTTCTGGACCTCCATGTCCACGGCCGTGCGGCTCACCGAGGTGTCGGCCAGGAAAATCCAGTGCTGCTGCTCCTGCGGCTTTGCGTCGGCCGCCTCGAACTCGGGCCTTACGCTGAGCTGGAAATAGTCCCACCCGGCTTCCTCGCCGCCCGCCTTGGCCGGCTTCCCAAGCATGGGCTCGTCGGCATCAGCGTCTTTTCCCTTTTTCTTCGCCCCGTAGGTGACGAGCGTGGCCTCGGGCCGTTCCAGGTGCTCCACGTTGACCACGAAATCCACGACCGGGCTGAAGTCTTTTGCCTCGAAGTCAATGGAGACCTTTCCGTCCTTTGCGCTGGTCGCGGCCGGGTACAGGGGCGTCGTGACCACGGGCGAGCCGGCCGAGCCCGAGACGTCCACGTGAATGTTCATGACCGGAACGGCCGGGGCCGGGGCGCCGGGCGTTGAAACGGGAAGCACGTAGCGGTAGTGGCTCCCCTCGCCCGTGAGCGCCTGGACATAGGACAGCACGATGCGCTTCTTTTCCTTGGGCAGGATGGGGAAGATGCGCGTCTTGAAGGTCGACCCGCTCTCCCATTCCACGAGGGCCGGGTCCCTCATCCTGTCCACGAACTCCCTGATGACCTGCGCCATGATCACGCGGCCGCGCTTGCGCTCCACGATCTCGCCCTGCATCATCTTGCCCTTGATCTCCATGTCGTAGCGCGTCATGCGCGCGCCGTGGGGGATGGGGAACTTGTAGGTTCCCTCGACGGTCGATGTTGTCGGGTTCTTGAAGACCTGCTCGACCTGCGTCAGGGCGATCTGGTCCTGGATTTTCACGGTCACCTTCTGGCTGAGGATTTCAAAGGGAAGGTCTTTTTTGCCGGTGGGGACTCTTGCCGTGAGCGTGCCGAGCCCGCGCGGCTGCTGGTGCTCGCCTTCGCCGTCCTTGCTCAGCGTCCTCGATATCTCCCTTCTTATGCCCTCGGTCCAGGCCGCGAGGATTCCGGGGTTGCGAACAGGCGTCACGCTTCCTTCCTTCTCGGGCTCCAGGATGGCTTCCTGGCCGCCGTTGATCTCGAAGTCCCCGCGCTCGCCCACGATCTTTGCCTTTCCGCTGATAACGGAGACACGCAGCACCTTCTCGGCATACTGCACGTCGGCTACGGTCCCCTCGATCGTCACATTGCCGCCCGCCGTCCTGATGGAGAGCTTGTCCGCCTTTTCCGACACCCCGCTGCTCAACCACAGCTCCCCCTTGTCCAGGTCGATGGACGTGCCGGAAACAACGGTCAGGTGCGTGCCCGCGTTCAGGGCCAGCTCCTCGCCGCCCGCAAGATGGATCATGGCATTGGCCCGGTCCGACACCTCCAGCCTGTCCCCGCCCCGGATCGTGTCACCGGCCTTGACCCCGCGGTGCGCCTCGCCGTCCGCGCTCCGGACCGTCACGCCCCCGCCGCCCGACGAGACAACGGCAAGCACCTCGCCCGCTTTCCCGCCCGGTGTTGCTTCGTGGCTCTCGGTACCCTCTTGTTTTTCTTCGTCGCCCTTCCCGCAGAAGCCCAGCAGCAGTACGACGACCATTAAAAAAACCTTTTTCATATTCATTGATTTTTGCATTTTAAAATCCTCCATGGCTGTACAAACGCAGCAGCTCTTCAAAAGTTTCACTTATGTTTGAATCAAAGTCAACGATATTGTTAGGCCTTATCATTGAAAAATCGCCCGACCGGCAGTATTGTAAGGATATTTCAATCATGAAACCCCGACAAACAGCCATGGCGGCGGCCATCCTTGGAATCGTGATGGCTCTCTTCCTCGCGCTCCCGGCCCGGGCCGAAAAAAACCGGAAAATAGGCGCTTCTTTCGCCTTTTCCCTGGGCGGCGCCATCCCGCAGGGCGAGCTTTGGGGCGTTGGCGCCCGCGCGAACGTGGGCTTTTCCCTGTCCGCGGGCCTCAGGATCCTGTTCGGCAATTCCTGCACCGAGCCCACCCTGTTCTACGTGCCGTATATCGTGGACACGAAAAAGGACGGGGCGCGAAACGGCTCGTTTCACTCGGTCATGCTCGGCATGAAGGTCTTTCCCTACCGCCACTCCTTTTTCCACCCCTACTTCATGTTCGGCCTGGGTTACGGTTATGTCACGTACAAGGGCCCGGTCGAGGATTTCGCCTCACTGCCCGAGCAGAGCGGCACGGGCAGCGGCATTGCCATGATGCTGGGCGCGGGAGCCGACTTCAACCTGCACAGGATCTTTTCCATCGGCCCCTTCTTCTACTGGAACCCGAACTGGTGGGGCGACTGCTCCAAGCAGATCGAGATGGCCATGACGCCGACCCCGTGCGACCCCACGGCCGACCGCTGGATCCTCGACTACTGGCTCGTGGGCCTGACCATGTCCTTTATCTTCGAATGGGAGATCGGGGGAAAGAAGAGCGTCAGTCGATGATCCCCCTTTCGCGCAGGACCTCGAAGATGACTTTCGTGATGCTGCCGTAGGCTTCGACCGAGGTGTTGGACACGAGAACCTTGTGTTTCCTGCCGCCTGCCGTGACCGTGATGGTCGAGTAGCCGCCGTCCAGGACCTCGTAGTCGCGGTACTGCTTCTTCAACTTGAAAAACCTGTTCTCCCTGAGCGCCTTGTAAATTTTCTCCAGCTCATCGCTGAAAAGGGAAAACTTTGTTTCCATTCTCGAGCCATCGTCGTCGACAATCAGGAGGTTCGCCTTTCCGTTCGCCTCGACCTTCAGGATGGACGCCCCCCCATCCTGGTACCCCGCCCCCCACAGGTACTCCAGCTCGAAATCCTTTGGAACGTTCGCGCTCACCCCGCCGCAGCCAAGGCCCCGCAGGCCCGCCACCACGATAATGAAAAAGATGATTGTTTTTGCCTTCTTCATGGTACAGAATGCTATTGGTATTTTAAACCTATGCCATGAGCGCGAGGAAGGCAAGAATGAATCACCTGTTTGCATTCTGCGCATGCGCGGCCTTCATCTGCATGCAGGCCTGCGGCGCGCAGCCGTCAAAGACGCCGGATGTTCCGTCGCCGGCCGCGGAAGACAAGGCCGCCCCCGCGTGTCAATCGAACGCGGGCTGCGAGGCAGGGCTGATATGCCACAAGGCTTTGTGCATGGAAACCGTGGCCGACGCGTACCTCGAGATGCTGATTCCTTTCTCCATTGAAAAAATGGATGCAGCGGCGCAGGCGCTTGAATGTCCCGCCGGCACAAAGACCCGGTTGGCAAAAAACATCAACAGCGAAATGAAGGGCTCGATCTGGCTTGGCTGCGTGAAGGGTGAGCAGATCCATGGCCCTTTCATCATGTACATGAATGCCGGCGACCCCTCGTGGATTGAGTTCGGCTACTACAGAAACGGCAGGCTCGACGGCTTTTCGGCCAGCTATTATCTCAGCGGCAAACCGTCGGAAAAGGCGACATACGGGGACGGCAAGCTTGAAGGGACATGGACCATGTGGAATGAAAACGGAAACAAGCACTCCGAGGGGGCGGTTCAAAACGGCCTCAAGGAAGGGCCGTGGACATTCTGGCACGAGAACGGGCAGAAGAGCCAGGCCGGTGAATATCACCTGGACAAGAAGGTCGGCCCGTGGGCCGCGTGGTACGGGAACGGCAAGCCGCTCGGAAAGGGCCGGAACCACGCTGATGCGCCCTGCGGGGAGTGGCAATGCTGGAACGAGTGGGGAGAGCCGGATCCCTGCAAGTCCTTCGAATTTGAAGCCTGCGCTCCGACGGATGCAGGCGCCTCCTGTCCGCCGTGCGAAGAGCCGGAAGGAAAGGGGAACGAACAATGAACCGTTTAAAATACAGCCTGATCCTGTGCTTCGGTTGGATCGCAACGGCCTGCTGCGAGCAGCCGCCGCCGAAAACCGCGGCCCCTCCGCAGTTCCAGGCCCCGGCCGGCGATGCGCAGCCGCAGCAGGCCGTCGAGGAGCCCGGCAGTGCCGAACCCGTGCTCGACCCCCTGCAACTGGCCCTGATGCTGACGGAAAAGGTCGGCCTTGATGAGAGCAGGAAAGAGCTTGGCGCGCGGGTTGCAACAAAATACCTGGAGCTGCGGCAGTTCGAGAAAGCCTTTGCCGCGGCCGGGGGCCTGTCCGGCAGCCGCCTGGCGGATTTCATGATCAGGGCGGCCGGCGCTTACGCGGCGGACGGAGACCCGGACCTCGCGCTCGAGCTGGCCGGGCAGACGGAAGACAGCGGTCAGAAGAGCGCGGCCGCGGCCTGGATCGGTTTCAGCCTGGACCCGGAAACTTATGGAGACGAGGCTGCAGGGATATTCGATGCCCTGTTTAAAGCCGAGAAAGATATCGCGGACGACTGGGACAAGCTCAGGCTGCTCGACATCATGGTCGATGCTTTCAGTAGAACAGGCCGGGGGGACGACAGCCTGAAGGTCCTTTCCAGGGCAGCGGCATCGGGGAAAAAGATCAAGGATCCTTACAACAGGGGCGTTCTTCTTCTCAAGATCGCGCAGGAGCTCGAGAGGATCGGGGACAGGGAAAACGCGGTCGACCTGCTGGCCTCGAATTTCAAGCAGTTCAAGAAGATGAAAAAATCGCTGGCCGAGGACGAGTGCTACGGGTACGACGCCGTGCTGTTCGACATGGCGGCCCTGGCGTTGAAGCTGGACCAGGTCAAGCTGGGCCTGTCCATGCTCGTGGCCGTAGACTGCGGCGTGGACAGCAGCGGGCATGAAAAGATCACGGCAGAGCTGATCAAAAAGCAGGTGGAAAGTAAAAGCAGAGACCTTCCTGCCGGCGATTATCCTGCAAGGCTTCTCGAGGCGGCAAAAAAAATATGGTTTCTTAAAGACAATCAAGAGCTTCGCGATTACGTTGTTGCCCGTGCCGCCGCGCTGCTGCGCGCGGAGGGCAACGAGGCCGCGTTCGAAAAGATCCTCGAGGCCCTGCCCGGGGGGCCGCGGGAAGCCGCGCTGGAAACCCAAGAGCCGGACCCGCCTGTCGACGAGTGGATCGACAACGTGTCCAGGGCTGTTATCGAATCAAAGGACTGGCGCTACAAGGCGCAGATGCTTCTCGACGTTCTCGACGGCATTGACCCTGAACAATGGAAGGAGCACGCCGGCCTGCAGGCCCTTCTGGCCGGGCTCCGGTAGTGCGGCCCTTTACGGGCCGCTTTGGCGGGGCCGGCGCCCCGCACTTCATCCCCGTCTCAAGGATTGCCGTTTTCAAGGTCCTCGAAGAATTCGGCGAGCTTCTCCTCGCTGCCGTAGTCGTCGGCGATGATGCACACGTGGTCCAGCGTCCTCCCCCTGTCGTTCCACACGTCGAGGCCGTAGCCGAACACCCAGAGGTTGGGCACGACGAAGCCCGTGTAGGCGAGCGGCAGGCCCTCGTTCTCCTTCATGCGCCTCGAGGGCTTATCGAGGAGCGTGCAGATCGACACCGCGGAGGGAACGTAGCTTCCCTTGCGCTGGAACTCCCTGAAGTCGGGCTGCGAATCGATCATCTCGTCGATGTTGCGCAGAACGGACACGATGTGCGACAGCGTGTTTCCCGTGTCCACGATGTCTTCCATGATGATGACCGGCCTGTGGCGGTCTTTCAGCTTGTCCAGCAGCCTGGAGACGGCCCTCAGGTCGAGCTGCACCTTGCCCGAGGACAGCCGCGTACCATAGCTCGCGGCGGACATGAACTCGAACTCCGGGTCGATGCTCCCGGCGAACCTGAAGATGTCGATGGCAAAGCGCACCGCGCCCTTGAGGATGGGGATGAACAGCGGCTGCTCGCCCTGGAAGTCCTCCTCGATCTGCTTTAAAAGCTCCTTGCCGCGCTCCAGGATCTGGTACTGCGGGATGAGGACCTTCTTGACGAGCGGAAGATAATCGCTCCTGACCTTGAAGGAGCCGGCCGCATAGTCGTTCACGTACTGGTTGGCCGTGAACGAGCCCTCGGACCCGCTCAGGTCGATGCCCTGCCTGTTGTTCTTCATGGATTGCTTTTCCTCGATTATTTCTTCGAGTATAGTAAAGGATTATGCGCCCGGCCACAATATGGACGCGCAGTATTCCGCTCGCTGCCTGTCTCACTGCCGGCTGCGTGCTGGACATGGACCCGGCCGACATGCCGCCGCCCGGCGACGCCCTGGTCGAAGCGGACGAAACCGCCGACGCGCCCGCGGACCCGGACGTCGTGGACGCGCCGCTCGACCCCGGCGAGCCGGACGCGGCGCCGCCGGACAGCGCGCCCGATATCACGCCCGACCTTGACCTGGACGTGCCGGACGCCATCGATGTGCCCGATTTGCCGGATTTCCCCGAGATCCCCGACCCCGACGTCATCGATACGCCCGTCGAGGAAGCCCCGCCGCCGGGAAGCGTGGGTGCGGCCTGCGATACGGGCCCGGACTGCACGCCCTGGTCCGGGCTCGAGCCCGTCTGCCAGGACAACTTCGGGGGCATATACGACCTTCCCGGGGGGTACTGCACGGCCGAGTGCACGGATCCCGGCGACTGCGGCTCCGGCGCCGACTGCGTCCTGCTCCTGGGCATGGGCTACTGCTTGAGGACCTGCACGGACACGGCGCAGTGCCGCGTGGAGGACGGCTACGAGTGCAGGACGATCCCGCTGATCGGCGGCGACACGTACTGCCTTCCTTCTTCCTGGTGATGGAAGAACGGGAGGCTAAAGCCTCCACTACCCGCGAAGGATGTGTTTATTCATGTATGCTTACTGCACGTTGAACTTCGTGGGCTTTGCGCACCGCAGCGCGTCCGGGTCGTGGACCGAGGCTACGAGCGTTCCGGGGTGGACGGCCGTGCCGCGCCTGACCGTGGTCAGCCTGTAGTCGAGCTTGAAGCTGCCCTTGTGCTCCGGCGCGATGTAGAACACGATCGCGTCGGCCTCCAGGTCGTAGCCCGAGATCTTGCGCTCCTCGAGAAGCTTGTCCAGCGACGCTCCCTCGATCTCGGCGTTGGAGGGGATGGGCTCGGTCACGATGAAGGGGCCCTGGGCGTCCTTCACGTTCACGCTGAGCTCCACGCCGACCGGCGCCCCCTCGCCGGCTCCAGCTCCCGTGTAGGACCGGGAAACGCTCACGTCGGGCGCCCCCTTCTGCGCGAGAGCGGAAAAGGCCTTGTCCTTGCTCCACTTCTGCAGCATGAGCGAGACCGGCGCCTTGAGGTTCCCGTCATAGGTGACCTCCAGGATGTTGTCGCCCGGCTTCAGGTACCCGGTGAGCTCGACCTGGCGCAGCGCTACGGCGCTGAGGTAAGGGTCGTCGGGGTCGAGATCAACCTGCCGCACGAGCTCGCCGCCCACAAAGATCTTTACCGTTGAGGCGATCTCCTTTTCCGTGGGCGGCACGAGAAGCAGCGCGCGGATGGCCGCGGCCGTTCCCCTTGCGTTGTGCCACGCGCCGAACGACTCCTGGGTCGAGAGGATGTACTGGGTGCTGCGGCGCAGCTCGGACTCGAAGCCCTCGGGGTCGAGCCTGTGCATGAACATCATGGCCGCCGCGGTCGCCTCGAGCGTGCCGCCGAAGGCGTTGAACCAGGAGGGCTCCCAGTAGGATTCCTGGCGAAGCGCCACCAGCTTCTTGGCCGCCGCGCGCAGCTTGTCCTCGCGCTCCTTGGTCAGGGTGCCCGCGGCCTTGTTCCAGGTGTACACGCCCGCGGCCGCGTGCGACAGGGCCATGGGGTCGCGCATCTCCTCCATGTCCAGGCAGGCCTCGAAGCTTGCGCCGAGCTTGTCCATCACGCTCTTCATGTTCCAGGAGCTCACGAGCTGCGGGTAGACCTCGCAGGCGTCCGCCATGACCCGGAAGATCTCGGCGCTGATGCCGGTCTGGACGGCCTTTGTGCCGCCTTCCCAGAACGCGATGTCGACCACGGACCACAGGTTGTCGCTGTCGACCGTGGCGGACAGCGCCTGCATGGCCCGCCCGACGGCCTGCTCCGGCACCGGCAGCCCGGCCCGCTTCATTTCCACGAGGCCCTCGATGCTCTGGGCCGTCATGTAGGGGTTGGATTTTATGGCCAGGACCTCGGGCTGGCCCTCCACGGCCGAGCGCAGCAGCGGAAAATGCCAGCCCCAGCCGCCGTCGCTCCCCTGCGTCATGAGCAGGGCGGCCATGAGCTGCTGCAGGAAGGGCTTGAGCTGCTCGATGGCCTGCTCGCTGCTGGCGTTCGTGACCAGGTACTGGTAGACCATGGCCGTGACCAGGGCTTTCGAGGACACGAAATCAATGGCCCCGCCGGGCTGGCCCAGGATCTGCTCCATGCCCTGGATCACGGGAACCGAGGTGGGGAACGAGACATTGACGAACGAGTACAGGTACTGGTCCTTGTCCGAAACTTTTATCTTTGCCTTGAAGCTCTTGCCCTTCTTCAGCGTGCCCGTGGCCCTGACCAGGTCGGGGACGCCCACGGGCCGGACGAACAGCTCGCGCCGCTCGACGTCCGTGAACTTGGCCCCCTCGGCCCTGACCTCGTACAGCGCCTTGCCCGCTTTTTTCGGCTTGACCACGAAGCCCGCCACCCCCGCGCCGCCGGCCGGCGCCGTGACTGTCTTTTCGTTCTCGCCCACGACCGTCAGGGCCTCGCTCTCGAGGCTGACCGTGGCGGAAACCTTCTTCTTGGTCAGGTTTTTTACCATGGCAAAAACCTCGACGCTGTCGCCCACGGTGAGCGTGGCCGGCAGGTTGCTTCGCACGTACAGGTCCTGGACCACGTCGATCCTCTTGCGGGCCATGCCCACGGCGCCCTCGTCGTCCGAGGCCACGAGCGTGACCGTCTGCGTCGTGATGGAGTCCGGGAGCTTCGAGGCGAAGCTCAGCTTGCCCTTCTCGGCTTCCAGGCTCGGCGACCACAGCGAGGTCTCCGCGAAATTCGTGCGGATCGTGATCGTGGTCTTCGGCCCCTGGCCGCCCGTGTCGCGCGATTTCTTTTCGGTCAGGGTATCGCTCGCGTCGTAGACCCCGTCCATGTCGCTCTCGTAATAAGCCTCCTCCCCGCCCGCCTCCATTTCCGCCATCTCCATGGGAGCTGCGAACGAGGCCGTTGCCGGCGCGGGCGCGCTCTTGGAGGAAAGAGCGCCCATGACGCCGTAGCCATAGCCCATGCCGCCTCCGCCCTTGCCGCTCCCGCTCGTGCCGATGCTTCCCAGGCCGTCGAGCATTGCGCTCTTCTCTTTCTTGTACTTCTTGCTCGGCTTGGACGGGGTCTTCTTGCCCTCCTTGGGCTTTTCCGGCGCCTGCCCGGCGTACTGCTGCTCCTGCGCGTTCGCCCCGCCCGCGCGGAAGCCGAAGGGCGGGAGCGCGATGTCGTAGCGCTGCGAGCCCCAGTTGCGCGTGACCACGGGCCAGGTCAGGATCTTCGAGCCCGTGGTGGACAGGACCTTGAACTGCGGGTTGTAGAACTTGTCCATGGGCGTTTTTTCCAGCGGGTCGAGCATGCTGATCACGGCCTCGTCCACGATGCTCGCGCCCACGGCCGCGTTGATCTTGACACCCCTGGCGTTCTTGACCGTTGCGTTGATCGTTACGGTCTGGCCCGGCGCCAACTTGCCGGGAACGCCCGCCATGTCGATGACGAGCTCGCGGTCGGGAACAACGGGAAGGTTCTGGCCGTCCGTGAGCAGGCCGACGGGTTCCTTGCCCCTGGTCCCCACGCAGAAAATCGTCAGCAGCATGCTTCCCCAGGCCGGGGCCTGGAACGTGCCACTGGCCTCGTATTTGCTCCCCGTCTTCTTGACCGGGATGAGCGCCGCGCCGATGAGCGCGCCTGAAGAGTCCACGATGTCGATGTGGACCACGTCCTCCCTGGGCACGAAATCGGTGGGAAAGCGGATCACGATGTCCGTTGCCTGCTTCTCCTTGACATAGCCCGCCGGGATCTCGCTGCTCATGGGCCGCGGCGCGATCCAGTTGATAGTGGCGTAGGCCACGGGGTTCTTTACTTCCGCGATGTACACGTTGCCCGTGACGTACTTTTCGGGCACTTTTATGTCGAACTTGGCGATCCCGTTGTCGTCGGTTTTTTCCTTGTGGGTCTTCCCGTCGAGCTCAAGGCGGATCTCCTTGTCCCTGGCCGGCACCTTGTCCAGGTCCGCGGCCCTGATCATGATGTGCGCCACCTCGTCCGTGGTGTACTGGTCCTTGTCCATCTCCACCACGACGGTGTAGGGGTTGGAGGTGTAGCGCATGTCCCTCTTTATCTCGTCCCTGCGCTTGTACTCGTCCGTCACCGTGATCTTGACCTGCACGTTGTCGTTCTCGTTCAGACCGCCCGTGATTTTCTTCAGGGCGTCCTTGTCGAAGACAAACGCGTGCGGCCCCTTGCCCTTGACCGTCCTTTCCGTTTCATGGGCGATCTTGCCGCCGGCCTTGACCGAGATCTCGACATTGCCCGACTTGAACGTGCCGCCTCCGAAATACCCGAGGTTGACGTCGAAGGCAAGCTTGTCGATATCCTTTGTCAGGAACCTGCCCAGCGTGTGCTTGATCTCGATAACGGGAGGCGTGAAGCGCTCGATGCGAAGGTCCGCCCTGGCGCTTTCCCGATCGTAGTTGGCGCGCAGCTCGTACTTGCCTTCCGGCGCGTTCTCGGGCAGCGGGATGTCCATGTGGGCGATGCCCCACTTGTCCGTCTCCACGCCGCCGCCCGCAACCACCTGGCCCCTGTCGTTTTTAAGCAGGAACTCGAGCTGCTTGCCGTCGAGCGGGTGGAAATCGTCCTTCAGGCCCCAGCCTATGGCCCGGATGTGGATGGTCTGGCCGGGGTTGTACACGCCCCTGTCCGTGTAGACGAAAATGCTGGCCGACTCGAAACCCTGCGTCCTGGGATAGGCGTTGAACGCCACGTTGCCGTGATATTTCTTCCCGCCCTTCGTGTACACCACGTCGAGGCTGTGGGAATTGCCGTAGCCGCCGGAAGGGTTCGTGGCCTCGGAAAAGACGAACGTCCCGGTCTTGTCCGCCCTGCCGATCGCCTTTCCGTCCATGTAGACCACGGCTTCCTTTGCCGCCTTGAAGTTGGGGTCGTAAATCGCCAGGTGGATGTAGGTCCCCATGGCGCTCCAGATCTGGTAGGGTGTGTCGATGACAATGTTCAGGTGGCCGTCAAACTTGCCGCCCTCGTCGGCAAAGAGAAGCTCCTTGCCCTCGATTTCAGCTCCTATCAGGACCGGCTTGAGCTTCACGCTGCTCGTGACCAGCCCCTCCTTGTCCTGCGCTCCCAGGTCCTGTTGAAACAGGCCGGCTGCCAGCAGTATCGCCGCGGCCCAGATCATCCCAGACATCGCCTTGCGTTTCATCGGTATCCTCCTCGTTGTCGTTTCCATTCAGCGACGCGCAACTGCGCGCCACCGAGCTGATGGTGCGAATAACGGGCGCGCCCAGGATCGCGCTCCTGCACGCGTGCAGGCTCGGGCGGGGACGCCGGATCTCGCGGCCAACAATGATTTTTAACAATCTATATGAGACTAAATATTTTTTCCACACTTTCGCGACCTTTCCCTTCAGGCCGCACCCTGTCAACCAGGACCTTCGTTAGACAGTGGTGCCCCGTATTTGTTTCAATACAACAATGAAACGCATGATGCACAGGATAGGTCTATTCCGAAAAATGGTGGTGGCGGTAAGCCAAAAGCGAATAGCCAACAGGATGTGGCGGTGGCGGTGGCGGTGGCGGGCCGACAGCTCCGGGCCTTCGGCCCGGCCTACATCCCCATGCCGCCCATGCCGCCCATGCCTCCCATGCCTCCCATGCCGCCGCCGTGGGGCATCGGCATGTCCTTTTCGTCCTGGGGCTTTTCCGCTATGCAGGCTTCCGTTGTGATGAGAAGCCCGGCAACGGACGCGGCGTTCTGCAGCGCGATGCGCGTGACCTTGGTCGGGTCGATGATTCCCTCTTTCACCAGGTCGCCGTACTCGAGCGTCTGGGCGTTGTAGCCCTGGTTGCCCTTGCTCTCCTTGATCTTGTGAACCACGATGCTGCCGTCAATGCCCGCATTCGTGGCGATCATTCTTGCGGGCTCCTCGAGGGCTTTCTTGACGATGTTGACACCGGGCTTGAGGGGCTCGGGGACCTCGAGCTTATCGAGAACGGGTATGCAGCGGATATAGGCAACGCCTCCTCCGGGCACGATGCCCTCTTCAACGGCCGCCTTGGTCGCGTTCAGCGCGTCCTCGACCCTTGCCTTTTTCTCTTTCATCTCGGCCTCGGTGGCCGCGCCGACCTTGATGACCGCAACACCGCCGACCAGCTTGGCCAGCCTCTCCTGCAGCTTTTCACTGTCGTACTCGCTCGTCGAGTCCTCGATCTGGCGCCGGATCTGCTCGATCCTGCCCTTGATCTCGTTTTTCTTGCCCGCGCCATCGATGATGGTCGTGTTTTCCTTGTCAATCCTGATGGTCTTGGCCGTGCCGAGGTCCTGGATCGTGACGTTCTCGAGCTTCATGCCCAGCTCTTCCGAAACCACCTGGCCGCCGTTCGCCCCGGTAAGGACAGCGATGTCCTTGAGCATTTCCTTGCGCCTGTCGCCGAAGCCGGGGGCCTTGACCGCGCAGCACTGCAGCGTTCCCCTGATCTTGTTGACGACCAGCGTTGCCAGGGCCTCTCCCTCCACGTCTTCCGCGATCAGAAGGAGCGGCTTGCGAGAGCCCGCGACCTGCTCCAGGAGCGGCAGAAGGTCCTTCATGTTGCTGACCTTCTTGTCCACGAGCAGGACGAACGCGTCGCTCAGCACGCACTCCATCCTTTCGGGGTCCGTCACAAAGTACGGCGATACATAGCCGCGGTCGAACTGCATGCCTTCAACGACTTCCAGGGCCGTTTCCATGCTCTTGGCCTCTTCCACGGTGATGACGCCCTCCTTGCCTACCTTCTCCATGGCCTCGGCAATGATCTGGCCGATGAATGGGTCATTGTTGGCGCTCACGGTCCCGACCTGGCTGATCTCCTTGGGGTCTTTCGTCTCCTTGCTGACCTTCTTGAGGTTTGCGACAACGGCCTCGACGGCCTTGTCAATGCCCCTCTTGATGTCCATGGGGTTGTACCCCGCGGTAACGAGCTTGAGCCCTTCCTTGTAGATGATCTGCGCCAGGACCGTGGCCGTCGTCGTGCCGTCTCCGGCAACGTCGGACGTCTTGGAAGCCACCTCCCTGACCATCTGCGCGCCCAGGTTCTCGAACCTGTTCTCCATCTCTATTTCCTTTGCCACCGTTACGCCGTCCTTGGTCACCACGGGCGAGCCGAACGACTTTTCCAGGATGGCGTTCCTTCCACGCGGTCCGAGTGTTGATTTTACCGCGTCCGCCAGCTTGTTCACTCCCTTGAGAACCTGCGCCCGCGCCTTTTCACCGAATATTATTTCTTTTGCGCTCATCGGTATCCTCCTTGATGTGGTTGTTATTTCTTTACGATGGCCAGGATATCGTCCTCGCGCATGATCAGGTGTTCCTCACCATCAATGTTGATTTCCGTGCCCGCGTATTTGCCGAATAGAACCGTGTCGCCGCTCTTGACGTTAGGCTCGACAAGCTTGCCGCTGTCGAGCACCTTGCCTTTGCCAACGGCGATAATCTGGCCCTGGACCGGTTTTTCCTTTGCCGTGTCGGGTATGATTATTCCACCCTTGGTTTTTTCCTCTTCAGCGAGACGTTTGACAATGACCCTGTCGTGAAGTGGCTTTATTTTCATTGCTAACCTCCTTATTGTTCCGGGTTTTCGGATTGGAATCTGTTTTTTCGGCGCCGCGAGCCCTAGGTCTCTTCGCTCAGGACCTCATCAACGCTGCGATCGGGCTTCACCCTGCCCTCGGCAATTTCCCGCAGAGCCATGACGGCGGGCTTGTTCTTCCCCTTGACAAGCGGTGTGGCCCCGTTGATCAGCTGCCTGGTTCGTTTCGCCCCCAGGATGACGAGGGCAAAGCGGTTGTTGACATGATGAAGACAATCTTCGACAGTGACTCTGGCCATTGCTGGAATTCTCCTTTGCTTGTCAATAAATCAAGCGGATTACAATTTAACTACTCTCTTCGAATAGTCAATACGCTTTGAAAAAATATTTTAGGGAAGGGAGTTGATTTCCGCCATCGCCTGTGTTATAAAACTGTTCTTCTGTTTTACGTATTTTCTGCTTAATGCGGGGAAAAAACGTGGGTGTACCGGAACAACCGGACGCCACTCGTAGTGGTTCTGTTTGAAAATACGCTGAGCACCGAGGCCGCCGAGGCGCATGACCGGCAAGGCGCGAGGAGGGAGCATACCCGGAGGTATGTGATCGACGAGCAACGCAGCCGGTCGTGATGGATCGGCGGACGAATGCCAGCGGATTTTTAAATAGGACCACGTCAGGGAGGACTAAGCATGAAATTCGTCAAGATGCTCAAGGGCAAAATCCATGGCGCAGTGGTCACAGATGCCAATGTTGAGTATGAAGGGAGCATTACCGTCGACAGCGCGCTGATGGAGTCGGCCGGCATTCTCGAGCACGAAGCCGTCCATGTCTGGAACATGACCGGCGGCAGCCGCCTCGAGACCTATGCAATCCCGGCCCCGCCGGGCAGCGGCACCATCTGCCTCAACGGGGCGGCCGCCCTTCACAATCATAAGGGCGACAAGGTGATTATCGCCGCGTTCGAGCTGATCCAGGAGGAAAACGTAAAATCCCACGGCCCCAGGCTCGTTTACACGGATTCGGACAATAAACCGGTAGCAGGAAAGGACGGCTGAGAATCTGCCGTCCGGAATGATTCGGCGTCAAACAGGTTTAATACCCTGTGACGTATAGAAAGTGAGTGAACAGATATGGCTTCCCACACCGTAGTAACAAGAACCAAGAGAAGAGGCAAGCGTGTCGGCGGGGGAAAAACCCGCAAGAAAAACATTCGCAACCACGGAACAACCCCGCCGCTGTCCATCAATCCCGACGAAGAATCGGATGAAGACAGGAATAGAAGAGACGAGATGATGCGCTGGAGGTAACGAATCGCCATGCTTCTGCCAATAAATGCGAAAAACCCGGAACCCAGAAAAATAGAAAAGGCCCTCGAGCTCCTGAAAAAAGGGGCGATCATAGCCTATCCCACCGGCACGGTCTATGGAATCGGCTGTGACATCATGAACAAGAAGGCCATTGCAAGGGTGTACAGGATTAAGGGCATCGACCGTAAGAAGCCCCTGAGCTTTCTTTGTTACGACCTTTCCGATCTTGCCAAATACGCCAGGGTCGACAATGCGGCCTACAGGATCATGAAAAGGCTCGTGCCCGGCCCGTACACGTTTATCCTCGAGGCCACCAAGGAAGTGCCGAAGCTCGTTCTCAGCAAGAGAAACACCGTGGGCATCCGTGTGCCCGACCACCCCGTCGCCCTGGCGCTGCTCAGGGGACTGGGCAACCCCATTATCAGCACGAGCGCGTCCCGGGACGGGGTCATGCTTGTGGACGCGCCCGGCATTGAAAGCAGTTTCCACGGCCTCGATCTCATTCTCGATGCCGGTCCGGCCGACAATGAGCCCTCCACGATCATGGCCATTGCGGAAAACGGCGAGATCGACGTGCTGAGGAAAGGCTCCGGCCCCCTCGATAACGTGGTGCGCAAGACGCCCGAGTAGTCGAGCGTCGCCGGCCCGGCGCCTCCATTGCCCCCGTCGTCCGCACGCGTCAGCTCTCCCCTCTTGAATTTTTAATCAATTTGTTCTAATAAACAGTTTCTATGAAAATTGTAGAGCACAAATCCAAGGAATTCTTCAGCACATACGCCATCCCCATACCCTCCGGGGCGCTTGCCGCCACGCCGCAGGAGGCGCAGGAAGCCGCGGCCGCCATCCTGGGCAAGGCCGGCTCCGGGTCGGTCGTGCTCAAGGCCCAGGTCCTGTCCGGCGGAAGGGGCAAGGGCAAGGTCGTGAAGGACGGAAAAGAAACAGGGGGCGGCGTGCGCATTGTCCGCGGAAGCGACGAGGCCGAGAAGGAGGCCCGGTCCCTTCTCGGAGGAAAGCTGGTCACGGCCCAGAACCGCTCGGGACTGAATATCGACGCCGTTCTCGTGGAGGAGGGCGTGGAGTTTTCGGCCCAGTACTACGTGGCCCTCACCGTGGACCGCGCCCGCAGGGCGGTCACCTGCATTGCGAGCGGCGAAGGCGGGACGGAAATCGAGGAGCTGGCGAAGTCGGCCCCCGAAAAAATCATGCGCATGGACATCGACGCGGAAACCGGCTGGATGCCCTATCACGGCAGGGCCCTGGCCGCGCAGCTGGGCCTGAAAAAGGACATGTGGAAGCCCGTCTCGGCCATCGGCAGGGCCATGGTCGAGCTCTTCATGAACGAAGACTGCTCCCTGGTTGAGATCAACCCGCTCGTGCTGACCGCGGAAGGCAAGCTCATGGCCCTGGACGCGAAGATCGTGGTCGACGACAACGCGCTCATCCGGCACCCCGGGCTGAAAGAATCATCCGCGCCGCTGCCCGAGGAAGAAATCGAATTCGAGGCAAAAAAGTACGGCCTGTCGTACATCAAGCTGGACGGAAACATCGGCTGCCTGGTCAACGGTGCGGGCCTGGCCATGGCGACCATGGATATTATAAAATACAGTGGAGGGGAACCGGCCAATTTCCTCGACGTGGGCGGCACGGCCGACGAAGAGGCCGTGAAAAAGGCCTTTACCATTATTCTCTCGGACAGCGCGGTCAAGGCGATCCTCGTCAACATCTTCGGCGGCATCATGCGATGCGACGTGATTGCGAAAGGGATTGTCGGCGCCACGGAGCAGCTTGGCCTGACCCTGCCCCTCGTCGTGCGCCTCGAGGGCAACAGGGTGAAGGAAGGCAAGGAAATCCTCGACCAATCAGGCCTTTCCATCATCACGGCGGACAGCATGGGCGACGGGGCGAGGAAGGCCGTTGAAGCGGCCGGTTCATGAGACAGGCAACAAGCAGAGGGAACCATGTCAATTCTTGTCGATAAAAACTCGAAAGTCATTATCCAGGGCATCACGGGAAGCTACGGGTCTTTTCACGCAAAGCTGATGCTCGAATTCGGCACCAAGGTGGTGGGAGGCGTCACGCCCGGCAAGGGCGGCATGCTCTTTGAAGAAAGGGTGCCTGTCTTCGACACGGTATCGGAGGCCGTGGAAAAGACCGGGGCCGATACGTCGGTCATCTTCGTCAGGGCGGACTTCGCCCTCGACGCGATGATGGAGGCGGCAAGCGGCGGCATAAAGCTCGTCATAACCATTACCGAGGGCATCCCTGTCATCGACATGATCAAGGCGCGCAGCGTGCTGGACCGCAAGGGCGTGAAGCTGATCGGGCCGAACTGCCCCGGCATCATCACGCCCGGGCAGTGCAAGGCCGGGATCATGCCCGCCTATATCCACAAGCCCGGAAACATCGGTCTCGTCTCCAGGAGCGGGACGCTGACCTACGAGGCTGTTTTCCAGCTCACGCAGCTTGGCCTCGGGCAGAGCACCTGCCTGGGCATAGGCGGGGACCCCATCGGCGGCCTGGACTTCGTCGCATGCCTCGAGCTCTTTGAAAAAGACCCTGAGACCAGGGGCGTTTTCATGATCGGGGAGATCGGCGGGAGCGCGGAGGAGGAGGCCGCTGCCTTTATCCGCGGCAGCATGTCAAAGCCCGTGGCCGCGTTCATCGCGGGCGTCACGGCGCCGGCGGAAAAGAGGATGGGGCACGCGGGGGCCATCATTTCCCAGGGCAAGGGAACGGCCAGGGATAAGATCGAGGCTCTCCGGTCGGCGGGCGCGGCCGTGGCCGACAGCCCGGCCGTCATGGGACAGACCATGAAACAGGCATTGTAGCTGCACGCCCTCGGCGTGCCTCGCAGAGGGCCCGCAGCACCAATGCATTTAATGGAGAAAGCATGAGTAGAACCCTTTTTATCATCAAGCCGAACGCCACGCAGAAAAACCGGGTCGGCGCGATTCTCGACTTGCTCGAAAAAGGGGGGCTGAAGATCGTGGCGCTGAAAATGCTGCAGCTCGAGGAAGGCAGGGCTAAAGAGTTTTATGATATCCATAAGGA
>JBDRLK010000673.1:0-13234 GCA_043813155.1 Pseudomonadota bacterium
AAAATAATTTCATAGAAATAATGGATGAAATTCAAGATTCAAGGCCCGGCCCCCATACTCCCCCCGGAAGCGTGCATACACCGCTGCGCCACGGCTTCATTGACAATCAGCCGCTGATAATATAGTTACATCACAAGAGCGAGCAGGAAAAAGCAAGACCTGATTGTGCGAAAGTGCGGTGAAGCGCTTTTCTTCCCTCCCGCCGGACCCGGGGGACAGCACCTTCGACGAAAGACAATTGCCGGCTGACAACGGTGGGGAATAATGGTTGCCTGGATCTGGGCTGCATTCATTATCGTGATCCTTTGCCTCCTGGCGCTGGATCTCGGCGTGTTCCACCGAAAGGACCGCGCCGTCTCCACGCGCGAGGCGATCGGGTGGACGCTGCTGTGGGTCGGCCTGGCCCTGGCCTTCACCATGCTCGTCTACTTCATGTACGAGGGCCACTGGCTAGGCATCGGAAAGACAACGTTTCCCGCCCTGACGGGCAAGCAGGCTGCACTCAAGTTCCTTACGGGCTATCTCATTGAAAAATCCCTTTCTCTGGACAACATCGCGGTGATCGCCATGATTTTCGCGTATTTCGCGGTGCCGCTCAAGTACCAGCATCGCGTCCTGTTCTGGGGCATCCTGGGAGCCATTGTCATGCGCGGCGTCATGATCGGGGCGGGAATAACGCTCGTGCGAAGGTTCGACTGGATCGTGTACGTGTTCGGCGCCTTTCTCCTGTTCACGGCTTTCAGGATGATGCACCCGGGCGGGCACGGCCCGAAGTTCAAGGACAGCCGCGTGCTGCGGCTGGCCAGGCGTTTTTTCCTCGTCACGGAGGAGATCAGCAGAAACCGGTTCTTCGTGCGGGTCGACGGAAAGCGGGCGGCAACGCCGCTTTTACTGGTCCTCCTGATGGTGGAGAGCTCGGACGTGGTCTTTGCCGTGGACTCGATACCGGCCATCCTGGCCGTCACCATCGACCCTTTCCTCGTGTTCACTTCCAACATCTTCGCCATCCTCGGCCTGAGGTCACTCTACTTCGCGCTCGCCAACATGCTCGACAGGTTCCGCTACCTTCGCGTGAGCCTCGTCGTCATCCTGGCCTACGTGGGCATCAAGCTGCTGCTGAGCCGCCACGTTCACGTGCCGGCCGCCGTGTCCCTGGCCGTGATCGGGCTGTCGCTGGCCGCCGGGGTCGCCGGCTCGCTGATCGCGGCAGGCATGAAAAAAAGAGACAACGGGAGAAAGCACAAGGAGCCGCGCCGCTAATTCGCCGTTCCGGTCCCTTTCCCCTCCTGCCTTACATTCAGGACCGATGTTTCGGTGAGCTGAAGGGTCGATGTCGACAGGCTGACTTTGCCGTCCGTCTTTTCGATCTCCTCGATGACGCGGCTGAAGATCCTGTCCTTGGTGGTCCGCCGCTTCTTGAAATCCACGACGTACCGGGCCGTGAAGAACATGGCGCTTTCCGTGGCCGTCATGGTGACCATGGGCTCCACGGTCGCGTTCTCGATCAGGTACTTCTTGACCATGCTCTTCCACGCGTCCGTTGCAACGGGGACGTAGTCGCCGACGATCTCCTTCATGGCCTTGTTGAGAATGTCCCTCGTCCTGCCCGTGTCGCTGCCGTGCGCGACCGACAGCGTGATCTCGTCCCAGAGGAAGGGAAAGTCCGCCGAGTAATTGAACACGGGCTCCTTGAACACGAAGCTGTTGGCCACGCGGACGATGCGGCCGTTGTAGTTGTCGCCGTCGATCCACTGGCCCAGCTCCATGAGCGTCGTGCGCAGCACGCCGATGTCGATCACGTCGCCCCTGATGCCTCCGAGCTGGATGCGGTCGCCCGTCTTGTAATAGCCGCCGAGGGAGATGCCGATCCACCCGGCCACGCTCACGATCACCTCCTGCATGGCAAAGGCCACGCCCGCGCCCGCCACGCCCAGCGCGACCGTGAGAGCGCCGAGCTGGCTGCTGTAGACGATGGAGATCGCCAGGATGCCGGCGACGTAGCCGAAGAACGAGACGAACTTGTGCGCGCGGTAGCGCGTGTCCGATTCCTTGATCCTCCTGGTGAAGTGGCGCTGGATAACGCGCACCGCGATCGCCAGGATGAACACGGCCGCCGCGGCCGTCATGACCTTGACCACCGCCGGGTTCGAGGCGAGCTTTAGAAGCGATTCCTTGAGTTGATCCATTCTGTGTCCCTCCGTTTTAAGCGTTGCTGCCGGGCGGCCCGATCAGCCCTGGGCCGCGCCGGCCCCGCGGGCCGCATGCGCGGTGCTTTCCCCTTGCAGGGGCCCGTGGCCGTCATCCCCGGCCGTGCGGTGAAGGATCGCGGGAGGGCTGACGCCCGCTTCCCTGAACCCCTCGATGACCCTCTCGTTCACGTCGGACTCGAGCGCCTTTTCGTAGCGCACGTCCAGGACGTACACCTTGGCGCGGAGCCTTATGGCGAAATAGTTTTCGTGCACGACCTGGTTGACGAGGACGGTCCACGGCTTTTCGAGAAAGGCGTAGCGCGTCGTTGTCAGGGCGTCGGCCACGATCCTCCTGGCCCTGGCGACGTCCTGGTCCGCGCCGATGAAGAAGTCCATCTGGATGAGCATTTCGAGCGCCCCGGCGTTGCCGCTCGCGGCCGCCTCCGTGAGGAACTTGTTGTTCGGGATCGTGACCACGTTGTCGTCGAGCGTGATCAGCCGCACGGACCGCAGGCCTATGGAGGCGATCTCGCCGTAGAAGCCCTCGAAGGAAACGCGGTCGCCCACCTGGAAGGGCTTGTCGACGAGGATGATCAGCCCGGCTATGAGGGAGGCGGTCAGGTCCTTGAGGGCGAAGCCGAGCGCCACGGCGATCGTGCCGCCGATCGCCAGGAGCATCTCCTTCGAGAGCCTGAACGACAGCATCACGGCGATCGTGATGCCCGCGATGTAGAGCACGAACCGCACGAAGGCGCCGACCTGGTTGATTCTCAGGCGATGCTGCGTGAAGCGCGTTCCAAGCCTGGCCATGAACCTGGACAGGAGCTGGCCCAGGACCCAGGTGCCGATGAGAATGACCACCGTGGCCAGAAGCCCGCTGACGCGGATGAAGCTGAAAACAGTGAGCGTATCTTCCATGACTGTGTCCTCCTTTAAACGTAAATGATGTGCTTGCGCCGCAGGAACCGGATCACGGCCCTCTGCCAGTGGACCGTGACGCCGAAGCGGCCGCCGCGGCCTTCATCTTCCTGGTCGATGATGCCCGGCCTTTCCAGGTCGGCGACGATCGCCTCGCACTCGTCGAGCGAGAAGCGGAGCACGGCGGCCGCCTCGCCGGCCGACAGCCTGCCGTGCAGGACCAGGGCGGCGAGCAGGAACCGCGCCTGGTCGCCCAGGCGCTCCAGCTTTTCCTCGTCCGGCGTCTCGAAGAGGCGCACGCGCATGGGCCCGTCCCCCGACGCAACGAGGGAGCGAAGCCAGAAGTGAACGGCGCAGCGCGGCACGCCGTCGCTGTAATCCCACAGGAGCCTCAGGTACCGCTGGCCCGTGCGGGCGATCTCCTCCTTCATCTCGGACTCCTCGACGTGCCTGGAGACCACGAGGTCCTCGTAGGTCGAGGCGAGCCCGGCGGCCGCCATCCGGCGCTCGATGAGGCTTTCGATCTCCTGCTCGGACCACGGCTTCAACAGGACGACCTCGCTGAAAAGGCCCCTTCCCCTGTTGAGGCTCTCGAGGTGCTCCCACGTGTAGAGCGGAAACGAGCAGACCCACAGGGTGGTGCCTGTCGTGCGCGCCACGATGCCGGCGAGGGTTTCGTACGCCTCGCTTCCGCCGATCACGCGCAGGAAGAGGTTCTCGCACCCGTCGACGAGGACAATCCTCCTCGGCCCTCGGCCCAGGGCCTCGATGATGTCGTCATCCGTGCGCGCCGCGGCTGCTCCGAGCTCCCCGCCGACGAAGCGGCAGAGCTCCTCTACCCCGGCGACGCGCCGCCGCGCATTCACGCGCACGACGCCGGGGCCGTCCGCGCCTCCCGCGGCAACGCGCGCCTCGAGCTCGCCCAGCCACGCGGTCCTGCCGATTCCGGGCTCGCCCACGAGCGCGTAGGAGGGAACGCGGCCGCCGGAGCGCCACTTTTCGGCGGCGTCGAGGACCTCGTCCATGCGGCCCCACCTCTCGACGGCAAGGGGCGCGGACACGGGGCCCTCGGTGAAAGCGTCGATGAGCTTGCCGGGAAAAGAGGAAACGTCCGCGGTGCCGTACCCCACGCTGCGGGCGTGCTTCTCCATCTTCCTCCTGAAAACAAAGGCCAGCGTCCTGCGCGTCCAGTCGAAGCGCAGCATCAGGTCGCGAACGTACAGCCACGAGCCCTTGACGGCCACGAAGCCGAAGGCCACGGCCGCGATGAAAAAGCCGAGCGGCCGGCCCCGGGTCCGCTCCACGGCGGCCCTGAACCGGCCGGCGGGGTGATGCCTCAGGTAGGACGCGGCAATGGAGTCGCGCCACGACTGGAGCAGCACGACCAGAAGCGGGAGGACGCCGATCCAGAGAAGCCGCACGAGCATGGTGGTGATGGAGCCCCTGCCGAAAATCTCCTCCGCAACGTCGAGAAGCACGACGGCGGCGAAAACAAAGCGGCCCGCGTAGCGCATGGAGCGCATGATGCGCTTGCCCAGCTCCTGCGTGACCTTCACCTCGCGCGTGGCCGCGGCTCCCGTGGCAAAGCGGTAGCCGACGGCGAGGATCAGGCGGTACCATGCGTATCCCAGGGCCACGTAGCGGGCCATGTTGACTTCCGCCGCGTCGACCATGCCAATGAAGGCGAAGACGAGGTAGAGGGAAACAAGAAGGGCCGCTTCCGGCGCGATCGCGCCCGCAAAGACAAGCACGCGGTCCGCCGACGCCCAGGCGCCGCGGCCCTGCGACTTCTCGGCCAGAAAGTCCCGCAGCTTGCGCACCCATGTCCTGTAGCGCTTTCTCGCGTAGAGAAGGGCGATCGCAAGAAGAAGCAGCTTCAGGATCGCCATGCCGACGAGGCCGAGCGTCACCGGGTCGTGAAGCGAGGCGCGCGCATTGCGCCACTGGTGCAGCCTGGCCGCCGGGTACAGGCGGGCCATGACGCGAAGGTAGGCCGCCTCGCGGGCGAGCTGCTCCAGGCCCTTCCTGCCCAAGCCGAGCAGGGCGGAGCGCCTGTCGTCGGAAACGCGCTCCAGGAGGAAGAAGATCTCATCCCTCTGGATCCCTAGCTCCCCTGCAAGCTTGCTCGCGTAGCTCCAGCGGACCTCGCGCTCCTCCTCGAGCGCCAGGTCGTGCTCGCGCCGGGAAGCTTCGAGCGATTCGAGGAGCGCGTCGCGCTGCTGTGTCATTCCCGCGTAAGGCTCTTTGGCGTGATCGAGCGCCGGCTCGAAGGACGGGACCCGGCTCGGCTTTTCGATCTCAGCGACGGCCTCCGACAGGCGCCCGAGGCTCGTGGAGAAAACGGGCAGCAGCCTGTCCAGGACCCCGTCCGCTTCTTCAGGCCCCAGGTCCGGCGCTTTCAGGCGAGGGCCGATTTCCTTCCTGAGCGCCAGGATCTTCGCAAGCGCGGCGGCCTGCTTCTGGCGCTCCGTGGCCAGGATCACCCGAATCGCGGCAACACCGGCCCTGTAGCCCTCGACGCGGGCCTTCTCTTCCGCTATTTCCCTGGCCGACTCGGTCGCGGCCTTCCCGGCCTCCGCGAGCGCCGCGAGCCGGGCCGTCTCTGCTTTGCGGACCGCCTCCTCGGCGGCCAGCCTCGCTTTTTCCGCTGCCTCTTTTTCCGCGGCGAGCTGGCGGCTTTTCACGTCCGCCTCGTGAAGCGCGATCAGCTTTTCCCGCGGCTGCTCCAGGAGCTCCAGGCGCAGGCGGGCCTGATCGAGCTCGAGCTTCGCGAGCCTGTAGCGCTGACCGTCCTCGGGGGAGAGAAGCTCGAGAATCGCTTCCTCGTCCGGGGCCGCGGTTTCTTCCTCCGCCACGTCGCCGGCGGCCGGCCCGGCCTCCGGTAATTTTTTGTCGGCCGCGGCTTTGACCCAGATGCCGACCCTCTCTTCGAGAGACGCGATCTTCCCCCGAAGCTCGGCGATCCGGGCGGCCACGGCCTTCTCATCCAGGAAATCGACTTCGAGAAGATCATCCGTGTACATCCCATCGGGCGGCTTGCCCTCGACCGCGCGGCCGAGCGCCTCGATTGCGCGCTCGAGCTCTTCGATCCGGCCGGGCTCCGGCAGGGGCTCCGGAACGGGCTCCGGCTCGATTACGCCGGCCTCCTGCGGAAGCGGCGGCGGCGATTCACTTCCGGCCTCGACGATATCGGCCGGCCCTGCATCGGTTCTGGCGTCCACGGGCGGCGCGCCCGGGCTTTCCCGGGCGATGGCTCCCGACGAGGCCGGGAGGGCCGTTGCGAGCAGCGCGGCAAGCAGCAGTTTCATGTTTTTTTTAGCATGCATGAAAAACTCCCATTTTATCTGTTGCGGCGCTCCGTGGCCGGCAAGGTTCTCCATGGGCATGGAGCTGACTTTATAACACATTGAAACCCTTTTTCAAACACGGGAAACCCCGCGGGTTCGACTGGAGCCGCCCCCACCCCCGTCGGGTAGGGGAGGCTTCAGCCTCCCGTTTACAGCAACCTATGAAAATCGAGCCCACATCCCGCGTGATGGAACGAAGAATTGGCGGTTGCAAAATGAACCGCAATCAATTAACGTGTTGATCATAAAACAGGGTGTGCTGCATGTTCGGGCAATACGACATACCCGTGAACGTGGAGACAGGCGGATGCGCCATACGCGTGACGGAGCATGACGGCGCGTTTCTGTACCACAGGGAAGCGGGCGGCGAAACAACGCAGAAGTGGATTCTTGCGGACCAATGCAGGCTGCTCGTCAATCCCGTCGAGCCCGTCAACAGGCCGAACGAGCTGACACAGCTCCTTCTCATTGAATTCGAAAAACCGGTCCTGGTCGAGCCCAAAGGAAAAAAAACCGTTTTCTTGACGTTTCCCGTCGAGGTGGGTGTTTTCGTGTCGAAGACCGGTGAAGGCGGTGATGAGGGAATGATAGAGGTCATCGACGGGTTCACGCTTGCCGGGCAGAAGCTTACGCTGTACGGCGACCCGGACAACGGGCAGATCTGCAGGTACTGGATGAGCGGGGTCTTTCCTTCCATGCCGGGGACCGATCCGCGGCGCGAAGGCGTCATGGAGATCGAGATAAGCAGCGGCACGGACAAATGGGCGGAGGTGACGAGAACAGTACTGAGCGCCCCCCACATGAAGCTGTATTTCAGCGACAGGCTGGTGTCCATGAAGGCCCGGATGACGATAACGGGCGAGAAGAGCGCTGAAACCGCTTTTACGGACCAGCCCGTCGAGGAAGGAATGCAAAAATCCGTCGAGCTGTACAGGGTCCGGAAGATGGCCGTGCTTTCGACGGCGTTCACCATGGAGCACGGCCTGTGATCCTTGAAAAAGTCATATACAACGATGTCACGCTGCTGGATCTGATGATCGCGGCCGGCATCCTGCTGGCCGCCGTGCTCGCCGCAAGGATCCTGTCCCTCGTCGTGAAGAAGCAGCTTCGGGACAAGGTCAAGGACGACAGCCTGAAGCTAGTCGCCAGGATCATCCATTACGGCGTCATGCTGACGGCGTTCATCTCGGTCCTGCCCCTGCTGGGCTTCAGCCTTTCGGGGCTTCTCGTGGCAGGCGGGATAACGGGTCTTGTCATAGGCTTCGCGGGCCAGAAGATCGGCTCCAACCTCCTGTCCGGCATCATCCTCATGGTCGAGCGGCCGGTAAAGATCGGGCAGCAGGTCGGCATCGGCGGGACCGAGGGGTACGTGGAGGACGTGAACATCCTGTCGACGATCATCCGCACCTACCGCGGCCATTTCGTGAGGGTACCCAACGAGAAGGTGTTCACCGAGAGCATAACGAACTACGTGGCCAATGTTGCGCGGCGCTTCGACTATACAGTCGGGATCCGCTACAGCGACGACGCCGAAAAGGCGATCGAGGTCACCATGGCGGTCATCGACGATTTTCCCCTGGCGCTCAAGCACCCGGCGCCCAGGGTTTTCGTCGACAACCTGGGGGACAACTCGGTCAACCTTGCCGTCTGGGTGTGGACGCCGTCGACCGAATGGTTCGAGGCCCGCATGCATCTGCTGTGGAAGATCAAGAAGGGAATCGAGGCGGCCGGCATCCAGGTCCCCTTCCCGCAGCGCGTGGTATGGTTTGCCGACAAGGCAAAGCCGTCGAACAGGGACGAGAAATAGACCATAGGGTGGACCGTGCGTGAAAAAAGAAAACGGTGCATCGGCCATGAGGCCTCGAACCGCGGATGAACGGCGGTATCCCGCTGCGCGGTCAGACGAGGCTGCGCGGGCCGGTCGCGCCGTCTATCCCCAGCCCGGCAAGAAGCCTGTCTCTAACCAGCCCGGCCAGGTCCGCGGGGCTGTCGTTGCCCAGGGGCATGTGCCCCCCCGCCATGAAGCCGTGACCCCCTGCCGTCCCGCTTTCCCCGACAATCCTCCGGGCCATGGAGCCTGCTTTCGCGCCCGGCTTCTGCGCCCGGATCGACATTATCAGCTCGTTGTCATACACGCCCGTGCACAGGACCCAATCCGTGCCTTCGAGCCTGAGCAGCAGGTCGGCCATTTCCGCCCCGAGGTCGGGGTAGTCCATGGTCCCGAGAACCATATCCTTAGTCGAAACGTGAGGGAATTTCAATCGGTCGTGCTCCGGCCGCGTGCCTGGAACATGTTGGCGGGAGGCTGAAGCCTCCCCTACCCGACGGGGGAACGGGAGGCTGAAGCCTCCCCTACCCGACGGGGGAACGGGAGGCTGAAGCCTCCCCTGCCCGACGGGGGCAGGGGCGACTTCAGTCGCCCGGAAGCAACTTCTTCCAATCTCACCCATATCCATGACGTTTGGCTACGGCGAGCTAAAGGTGTGCTATTATATATAGTTTTCGACGGGTTTGATAAGCATGAGAACAAGGGACAGGTTTTTTCGCGGCGCAGCCGTTGCGCTGCGCGCGGCGCAGGCCGGCGTGGCGCTTGCGATCCTGATCGCGGCCGCGGCAGGCGTGCCCCGCCTGGAAAGGATGATAAAGAGCGAGGCCGACAAGTGGCTCGTTGCCAGCATCGAGAGCCGGGCCGGGATAGGGGCGGTGCGCGTCGAGCTTTTCGGACCCGCCGTGACCCTTGAGGACGTGAGCCTGGCCGGGGCGGACGGCCGCCCATTTTTCAAGGCCGGGAGAGTGAGGATCGTTCCCGACCTTTTCTCCCTCGTACGGGGAAAAATCAACATCAGCAGCATAGAGGTCGCATCGCCGGTCGTCACGATCTCGATGGACGGCTCCAGGATAACGAACCTGCCCTCCTTCCGGCCGAAGCCGGACGACAATAAGAAGGAGGCCGGTGTGACCGTCCGGCGCGTAGTCGTGCGCGACGGGAGCATTGCGTTCAACGCGTCAGACACGGCGCCGTGGGATGTGGCCGCGGCCCTGGGGCGGATCGACGCAGACATCGGCATCGAGCGAAACGCGCTTTTCATCGCGTCCCTGCGCGCGGGCGGCGGCAGGGTCGGCGCGGGCGACGCGGCCCTCGACGTCCGCGGGCTGGCGCTCGACGCGTCGGTCGAGGTGCGGGAGAGTTCCTTCGACACGAGGGTGGACCGCTTCGAGCTCGAGGCCGACGGGGCGGAGCTCGAGCTTGCCGGCGGCAGGCTCTCCACGGGAGCCGGCGGCATGGAGGCGTCCCTGAAAACGTGGGTCCTCGCGGCCCCGCTCGGGCTCGTCAGCGCGCTCTTCCCGTCCGTGCCGGACCTGGGCGGCGCTCTTCGCTGCAACGGGGATTTCGAGTACGACGCGCAGGGGCCCGTGGTGGACGCCCGTTGCAGCATCGACGGCCTGCATGTCGGCTCGCGCCGCATCGGCCGCGTCTCGTCGCGCGTCATCGTGGGCAAGGAATCCGTGAGGCTGGCAGGCGGAAGGATCGAGACGATCGGCGGGGCCGCGGGCTTCGACGGGCGGATCGGGCTGGCAGGAGAAAAGGAGTTCATCGTCAACGCCGGGCTCGACGGCGCGTCGTTTGCCTCGGCCATGAGCCGGGCCGGCGTCGATGCCGCGGGCATTGATTTTCTTGCGTCGGGGCCCGTGACCGCGCGGGGCGAGCTCGCGCCCTTTCGGCTGTATGCGGACCTGGACCTTCTCATCGAGGGCTTCGAGGCCATGGCGGACGGCGGCCGCGACCCGGCGGCGACGATGATCGCGAGCCTTGCCTCGGCCGCGCTCCGGTCGTCCGTGGAGGTGGACGCGGAAAGGGTCGTTGTTCACAGCGCCGTATTGAAGGCGCTGGGCTCCACCGTGGAAGCCGATGGATGGATCACGTTCCAGGGGCTCATGGACCTGGCGCTGCGCTCCCCCGGCCTGGAAGGCGCCGACGTGCAGAAGGTCGCCGGCATACCGGTCGCGGGCAGCGGCAGCCTGGGGCTGCGCGTGTGGGGCGATGCGTCGGGCCCGAGGGTAGCGGGCAGCGCGTCGGTCCGCGGCCTTGCGTACGGAGGCACACCTGTCGGGGACGTGAAGCTCCACGGCTCGTTCAACGGCAAGGACAGGATCGACATCGCGAGCGCCGTGGTGAAGAAAGGGCGCAGCGAGGTCCGCGTTTCGGGCGGGAAAGTGGTCTTCAGGGACGCGAAGAAGGGCGGCCCGCTTATCGAGGCCGAGGTGGACGTCGGCAGGCTCTTTGTCTCCGATGTCAGGGCCATGCTCGGGAAAAAGGCCCCCGGCGTGATGAAGCACATCGAGGCGGAAGCGAAGGGGACAGCGAAGGTGAAGGTCGAGCCCGGGCCGGCGCGGACCGAGATCGCGGCTGACCTGGACCTGTCCGGCGTGTCGGTGTACGGCGAGGCGTTCGAGACAGGGTCCGTGAAATTCCACTACGCGGGGAAGATCCTGGGCGTGGAGGAGCTGAAGCTGGAGGGAAAGGCGGGGGCCGTGACCGCAGGCGGCACGATGAGCGGGGACGGGCTCGATTTTTCCGCCGAGGTCAGCGGCGTGCGCTGCGAAAACCTCAAGCACCTGGATTATGAGCGGCTCAGCCTCTCCTGCGTGGCCGATGCCGCGGCCCGGATTGAGGGGACCGTGAAGGAGCCCGTGGTTTCCCATGCAACGGTCCACGTGAGGCAGACCTTCCTGGCAGGCAGGAAATGGAAGGACAGCACGATCGAGCTGAAGCTCGAAAAGGGCCTGCTGACCGCTTCCGGCAGGCTGATGGGCGACAGGGTCGAGGCCCATGCGCTGACGGACCTGCACAATGGCGCGAAGACGGATATCTCCCTGCGCATCGATGGGTTGGCCGTGGGCAAAGAAGGGATAGTCGAGCTCTCCCCGGCCGCTGGAAAATGGCTGGAGGCCGTGAGAGCGGACGGCGAAATAAGCGCCTCGGTGATCTTCGGCAAGAAGGTGAAGATCGGCGGGACTGCGAGCTTCACGCGGCTCGAGGCCGACGTCTCCGGGAATGCGCTCAGAAACACGCAGCCGGTGAAGCTTGCGTTCACCGGGCAAAGCCTGAAGGTGGAAAGCGCGGTTTTTGGGGGAGAGGGGACGTCGCTGCGGCTCGCCGGCGGGCTCAATGCCGACGGGCCCATGCTCACGGTTGAAGGCAGGGCCGACCTTGCGCTGCTGGAGAAAATTTTCAGCGACGTCGAGGAAGCGCGAGGCAGCGTGACCCCGGACATCTCGGTCTCCGGCAAGTGGGAGAATGTCTCCATCGTGGGAAAGGCGGGCATAGCGTGCGACCTTGCCAGGCTCAGCGGCGATTCCCTGACCCTTTCGGGTTTTTCAGGCAAGGCAAGCTTCTCGGGCAACAGGGTCAAGGCCCGCCTGGCAGGCGGCGTCTCGGCCCGTCCGGCCGGCATCGAGCTGGGCGGGCGGCCCGTTGCGGGAAACTCGCAGCTGCTCAAAGACCTGGACCCGTTCGTTGAGGCATCCGTCGAGATCGAGGCCGAGGCCGGGGACTGGGGGAGAACGGGCCTCTCGGGGAAAGCCGTTCTTTCGAGCTTCCTTGTCAGGGCCGCCGGCCGCGAGCTGAGAAACAAGGCCCCGCTGAAGCTCGGTTTCACGGCCGACGGCCTCACGATCGAAGAGCTGGCCCTGGCAGGGGAGGGAACGGACATGACCGTGTCCGGCTCGGTCGGTCGAATCGGGCCGGACCTGTCGGTAAAAGGCACGGTGGACATGGGAATCCTGAAAGCTCTGGCCGGCGGCGTCGAGCAGCTGGAGGGGCGGCTCTCTCCCTCCCTTCGGTTGTCGGGCTCGTGGAAAATCCCCGAGATCGCAGGCATCATCGGCGTGCAATGCGACGCCCTGAAGCCGGCCGGCGGCATGGCGAGCCTTTCAGGCGTGTCGGGGAAAATCAAGTTCTCGAAAACCAGGGTCCTCCTGGACCTCGAAGGCGGCATGGGAGGCGGCAGCTTTACCGCGCAGGGGCACGTGGTTTTGAAAGCGTTCAGGCCCGATGCGTACGCCGTGGCCGTCAAGTTCGACACCATGAGTGTGAAGCCCGCAAAGGACCTGTCCCTGTCTTTCGACGGGCAGCTGGCCTTCTCGAAGAAGGCGGGAAAACCAGGTCCCGGCCTCCTGTCGGGCGACGTGTGGGTCAGGAGCCTCGCGTACACGAAAGACTTTGTTCTCGCCGAGCAGCTCGAGAAGAAACTCGTGAAAAAAGGGGCCGTCAAGAAGGCGGCCAAAGGCGAGGCAATGGAGCGCTTCAGGCTCGACATCGCGGTGCACGGGTCCGGCCCCATGGTCATCAGGAACAATTTCGCGGACGCTCATTTTTTCATCGACGAGTCCCTGGTGCCGTTCAGGGTCACGGGCACGGACGCCTGGCCGGGCGTTACGGGAAGAGTGGTTTTCGGCAAGGGCGATGTCTGGTGGATGGGAAGGAAGCTCTCCGTCACCAGGGGGATCGTGGAGCTCTCCAACCCCTCGCGCGTGGAGCCGCGGTTCGACATCGAGGCGGGCGGCGAAATAAAGGGATGGCAGGTGTACCTGGCGGCGCAGGGAACGCCGGATGATTTCAGCGTTTCACTCTGGTCCAGCCCCCAGCTCCCGGAGGAGGACATCCTGACGCTGCTGCAGTTCGGCATGACGAGAAGCGATCTGGCCGTTGTGCAGAACGCGGGCATGGTCACGGCCGACCTCGTGGTCCACTCGCTCGGCCTCGAAAGAAACGTGAAG
>JBDRLK010000674.1:0-2339 GCA_043813155.1 Pseudomonadota bacterium
CTGTTTGTCGCCGTCCGTGATTTTTTCTCGCGCTCTGTGCCTCCGTGGTGAAATGCGGCTAATTAGCCGCTTTGAATGAGGCGTGGAGGCGGTGGGTGCCCCAGGCGATGTTCAGGTCGGCGCTGGCCCCGGCCTTGGCCAGGGTGATCTTCATGACATCCTGGCTGGTCGAGTCCTTGGAAAAGTGCAGCGGGAATTCGAAGGCCGCTCCCGATCCGCCGGAGGCCAGGAGCGTCCAGCTCTGGTCCTGCCCGCAGCGGGCGGTGAGGGTGTACTTGCCCGCGGCCAGCTTCTTACCGCCGAAGTCGAGCGCCACCGTGCTCTCCATCGTGGTGGCGGCGTTGCTCCCCAGGCGCCAGGTCATGCCGGGCTTGATCATGTCCTCGATGTTCCGGTCGCCGAGCTTGGGCGTTCCGAATTCGACGGTCACCTTGCCGCCGCCGATGTCTATGCTGGACGTGCCCCGGTCGCCCTGGGCGATGCCGAGCGCCGTGGCGGCCAATATCATCATGGTTCCGACAGTCAGACGTTTCATCCTTTCCTCCCTTTTCTGAATTGAGCCCGAAAAGAGTAGATGACCCGCCGCCCCGCGTCAATGGCGGGCCGCTGATTTTAGCCCGGCCGCTGCGGCTTCTGCTCTGAAATGGTAATATCTCTGTTCAGCCACGACCAGGAGGAGAAAGCATCTGATGAACATTCTGACTGCGGCACTGATGTGTATCGCGATGGTAAGCGGGGCGGCCCCACCTCAGGGAAAGCCCGATCTGGAGGCCGAACGACGGATCGTGCAGTACCTCAAGGAACACGTGAAGCCGGGCGAGCCGTTGATCGTATCCGAACTGGCTAAGGTCTTCCAGGCACCGGAGGAAAAGAAAGTCCTCGACCGCCTGTTCAACACCTTTTTCAAGATCCCCCTGTTCGTCGCGCAGTACAAGGCGAGCACGAACGAGATCCCCGCCCTGGCCGACATATCGCGCCAGTTCAACCTGCCCGTCGACGGGGAAGCAGCGATCCTGCTGACCATTATCGACAGCGATCCCCGGGTGCCCAAGTTCATCAAACGGGATCCCGGCAGCGGCGAGATCGTCTCCGTCGACGTCGAAATGGTCCGCAAAGACCGGCGCTTCGGCCTCGCGCTGGAGCGGACTCTCACGGGATGGACCGGCAGGGATGCTCCCGCCTTTTCCGTGGAGCTCTTCGACGGCAAGGCGCTCGCCTCGGCGGACCTGAAGGGGAAAGCCTATTTGTTGTACTTCTGGTTCTACGGCTGCCCGCCCTGCGTGAAGATTTCTCCCCACCTCGTCCGGCTGCAGGAAGAGTTCGGCGCGGCAGCTTTCACCGTTCTGGCCGTGAACGCCGACCGGGTGCTCGAGTTGGAAATCACCGACGAGCAGCGGGCGGCTTACGTCGAAAAGGCGGGGTACAACTTTCCTGCAGGCCACCTGAACGCCGCGATGCTGGACGCCTTCGGAAACGTGAGCGTGTACCCGACCCTCTTCCTGGTCGACGCCAAAGGCGTGATCCAAAAGCACTACGTCAACTACCAGCCCTATGAAACCCTCGCACCGGACGTGGAAAACATGCTAAAAGAGACCCGGCCCTGAAATGGCGACAACAGGCATTCACCACAGAGTCGCAGAGGCTCCGTGTGCTCCGTGACTCTGTGGTGAGGATCTCGGCATGGACTTGCGCGGGAAGATCAGGCTCGGGCTGCTGGCGATTGTCTGCGTACTGGCTTTTGGCACCGTCGGCTATCGTCTGCTGGTGGGATGGCCGTGGTTCCGGTGCGTCTACATGACCGTCATCACCCTGTCGACCATCGGCTACGGGGAAATGCCGGGGATGACGGAAACCGCGCGCTACTTCACGGTCGTCGTGATCATCATGGGCGTGAGCACCGTAGGCTACACCATTTCGGTCCTGACGCAGTACATCATTCAATCCGAAATCCTGTCACTATCCGGGAGGCGGCGCGTGCTGAAATTGGCAGCCAAGCTCCACAATCACTACATCATCTGCGGCGCGGGCCGCGTCGGCGCACAGGTGGCCCACGAGATGGTCGCCGCGGGGGCGCGCTTCATCGTCATCGAGAAGGACGCACAGGTCGCCGAGCAGTTGCTGCAGAAGGACTACCTGGTCCTGGTCGGGGACGCGACCCGGGAGGAGACGCTCAAGGTGGCCGGGATCCACTCCGCCCGCGGCATCGTCTGCGCAGCGTCCTCGGACGCGGACAACGTATATACCAGCCTGGTCGCACGCGACCTGAACCCGAAAATCCAGATCGTGGCCCGCGCCAACGAGGAGGCGGCCGAGAGCAAGATGCTGAAAGCCGGCGCCGA
>JBDRLK010000675.1:0-7686 GCA_043813155.1 Pseudomonadota bacterium
GGATCGGCGATTCCCGGTTCAGGCTCATGTCCTGGGGAAGATATGACTGGCGGCAGCTCGAGGCCGACTGTGAAAAGCACGCCATCGGCTTTCCGCCGGCCGGCTGCGACGGCCACGTGAACCTGAAGGAGCCCTTTTCATTAAAGTACGGCACGAAAAGATCCATCGGCCTGGGAGGGGCTCTCCGAAAACTCGAGCTATCATTCCAGGGCACGCACCACAGGGGAATCGATGACGCCAGAAACATTGCAAGGATTGCCCGTCTGCTGAGACCGTTGATCGTTGAAGGTGCTTGAAGGTGGGACTCTCTCGTTTTTTGCTGGTTCAGGTTTTAATGGTTCAGCCTGCGTGGGGTCAGGAGTAAAAAATTTAAATTTTCCCTGTCCCGGGACAATGTTCCATGATAAAATTTTTCATTTCCTTTAAGTCCTTCTTCTTCCTGCTGCCTTTCTTCCAGTCGTCATAGATGCGCTCGAAGAGCTCGGCGGGGGCGTCCACGGCCCAATCTTTGAACTCGGATTCCGAATCGGTCTCGAACCTGTGAATACCCTTGAGTATGCCCATAGTGTGAAGCTTTGCCTGATCGTGAAGTGAGAGCTCACGCAGTCGCCTGGTTTGCTGTATGAACGGGTCCAGTGCGTCTTCGAAAAGCTGCCATGCATAATCTCCGGGCTCCACATACCCGTCCCGTGTCGAGCCGGAGTTGTCCCAGACTTTCTCCACCGGGATAGCGTCCAACTCCCAAAATACCAGTTCCGCCACCTCGTCCACGTCCACGTCGCTGACCATGGCCAGCGCGATCTCTTCGGCCTTTTTGCGTATGTTGCGGTCCTTGGCCAGCTCCCTCAGCACGGCCTTGGCTTCGTGCGGTTCGATCTTGTCCAGGATGCCCTTTTTTTTCGCCATGTAAAAAGACTATACAAGGTTGAAGGGAGTTGCAACGCTTGCCGATTCATCTTCTGCGTTCCATGTCCGTTGTTTTCAACGAACGCTTGAACCGGGGGATGCTGCGTAAAAAAGCGCCGGATTTTATCGATATCTTCGAGCGTTACGAAAAGCTTCTCGGCGTGTCTCGCGATCCGGACGCGGAGTTCGGCGAAAACATCAGGGATTGGATCGACGGCATTGTCAGGCAGGATTTCGCACCGGCCGGTTTGCCCGGGCTGTGCAAGCGCTAAGATTTCCGTACAGCCTGTCAGTATGGGGTATGAAGCCTTATACAGGTTGATTGTGTTCGATCAATTGACCCATTGTGTCTTTCCACGGATATCCGCGAGGCGGCAAATACACCCGGGCCGGTTTGTCATGTCCTGTTGAAAATCAACCCGCCATGAACTATATATACTCTGCTCGACACCGAAACCGCGAGGATGGCGGAACTGGCAGACGCGCCAGATTTAGGATCTGGTGGGAAATCCCGTGGGGGTTCGAGTCCCCCTCCTCGCACCGGGTTGCTTGCGGGGGCGCTGCGGGTTGCAAGGCTGTTTTGAATATTTATGTTGCCATGAGCGGCGGGGTCGACAGTGCGACGGCCGCCGCTCGTTTACTGGAAGACGGGCACAGGGTCACAGGGGTAACCATGAGGCTCTGGGACGGGGAGGGTGCGTCCGACGAGTGGAGGCAGCACAGGGAAGAGGAGATGGCAGCCGCGGCCGCGATGAGCAGGTTCCTGGGCATCAAGCACGAAATCGCCGATTTCCGAAGCGAATTTCTCGAAAAAATCGTTCGCCGGTTCTGCGATGCGTACCTGGAAGGCAGAACGCCGAACCCCTGCGTTCTGTGCAACGAGCTTATCAAGTTCGGGCTCCTGTTGGATTATGTCCTGGAGAGGGGGGCTGAAGCGATCGCGACCGGCCATTACGCGAGGGTGGCTCAAATGGACGACCTGGCCGTGCTGAGAAAAGGGGTCGACGAGTCCAAGGACCAGTCCTATTTCCTTCACCGCATCAGCCAGGCTCGCCTGCGACGCGTTTTCTTTCCGCTCGGCAGCATGCGCAAGGAGCAGACGCGGGAGCTGGCCGGAGAGCTCGGGTTGGAGTCGGCCTCGAGGGCCGAGTCGCAGGAAATCTGTTTTGTTCCGGAACAGGGGTACCGGGACACGGTCGAGCGGTTCGGGAGCAGGCCGCAGGTCAAGGGCGAGGTTGCGTACGGGGGGAAGGTGCTGTACGGGCATGAGGGCATTCATTGCTACACGGTGGGCCAGCGCTGCGGCGCGGCCTGCGGCGGCGTGAACAAGCGGCTTTTCGTAAAATCCATTGACGCGAAGACGGGCCGGATCGAAGCCGTTGAGAAGAAAGACGTTTACTTTGACACGATGGCGGTTGCAGGCATTGTCTGGCACGCTGAGGCGCGGCCGGATGCGGGAGCGTTCGAGGCGGACGTGAAAATCCGATACAGGCACGAAGCGGCAAGGGCGAGGGTTGTTCCGGAGGAGGGGGGAAGGGCCGTGATCACGTTCGAGGCCGGCCAGGTGGCGATCACGCCGGGCCAGGCCGCGGTGTTTTATAACGGTGACAGGGTTATCGGTGGCGGATGGATCGAGTCTGCGGTATAGTGATCAATAAGGATTAATAAGGATACGCGATGAAGAAAAACTGTTTTGAAATGACGGGCATTGCGGTTGCGGCCGCGGTGACGGCCCTGCTGCTTTGCGGGCAGGGCGCTTCGGCCCAGGGCAATGCGTCGGCGGAAGAGACAAAGAAAAAGAAAAAACAGGTCATGAAGGTGGTGGGAAGAAACTGGAAGCAGATCGAGCCCTGCATCGATTTGTTTGCGGTCAACCATGCGGACGCCGTGTTTTTTGTCATTCGCTTCGAGGTGGAACCGGGAGGCCGGGTGGCCGGCATTTTCACGAATCCGTCGGACGATGCCGTGGAAAACTGTTTTGACGGCGCGCTGTCGGGCATGGACATGCCGGAGGTGGAAGAGGAGATCGACTTCAAGTTTAAAATCGACCTGCCGAAGAAGCCGAAGCCGGCGCCGGAGGAGGAAGTGGAAAAGCTCGCGCCGGATACGGGCGAAGGGATAGTGGAGAAGAAAGCAGACCATGCCAAGAAGAGACCCCCAGCGTATGTTCCCGTGGGCGCGGGCAAGATGTACGTGTACAAGGGCGACATCATCGGCAGTTTTCACCTGATGAGGGTTCTCAAAGGGTTTGACGCGAGCGTCGGCCTTGCCAAGAAGAGCAGGGACTATGTAATTTCGGGCATAGCCATGGAAGTGCTCGGTGTTGTGTGCAACCTGGCCGGCGCCGTGTTTTTCGGCTATGGGCTCAGCGAGCTTTTGAGCGAAACACAGTACTACAAGCCCGAATCCTGGGCAAAAGGCATGACCATTGCCGGCGGCGTGCTCCTGGGGCTGGGCATTATTATAGACATCACGGGAACCCAGCTCATGTCCAAGGGCTGGGCCTTTCTTGCCACGTCCGTGAAAGCCTACAACATGACCGATCCAGAGCACCCTATCTACCCGCCGGGCTACTGAGCAATTTTGCCGGCCCTTCGCAATATTGTGTCCGCCATCGCGGCGGATCGATCGGTAAGCGTTATCGGCGCGCGGGGCTCATCGGCGCAGCGGCTCGCCGTCGAAGCGGCGCGCGAGACGGGGCGCAAGCTCGTCCTGGTGTGCGCCGACAGGGCGGCGGCCAGGCAGGCGTGGATGAACCTATACCACATGGACGCGGTGTACGGCGGCGGCGCGGTGAAAGGCTTTGAGGTCGACCGGCCCGAAACCTGCGGGCGGACCCTGCTTCTGCTTCCGCCGCTTCATTCGCCGTACCAGGATGTTGCCGGTGATTTCGCCGGTACGCTGGCCAGGCAGTCGGTGCTCATGCGATTGGCCGGGGGGGGCGGCGGTGAGGACTGGCGCTATCTCGTCATGCCGGCCGAAGCGCTTCTCATGCGCGTGCCGGGGGCGGGCGAGATCGGCCGGCGTGTGCTGACATTGTCCTACGCAAAGGAAATCGAGCCGTTCGAAGTGGCGGGGTGGCTTGAGCAGCAGGGGTATCATAAAAGCGGCGTGGTTGAATCTCCCGGGACGTTCGCGACCAGGGGGGGCATGATGGATATTTACGCGGCATCGCTTCCCCTGCCCGTGAGGGTTCAGTGGTACGGGCCGCTCGTGGAGAGGATGAGGTTTTTCAACCCTGACACGCAGCGGACAGAAGACGACGTGCAGGAAATCAGCATCCCGGCGGCGTCGGAGATTTCGCGGGATGAGGGAAGGTTCGAGAAGGCGACGGAGGAAATCAGGACCCTGTGCGAGCGACAGGACATATCGACGGACAAGACCAGGGTTTTTCTCGAGAGCATAAGGCTGCCCAGATGGATGAGCGGGTTCGGGATCAGGCGTTTTCTTCCCGCGTTTTATGACGGGTTCGTGCCGGTGGCGGACCTTTTAGGGCGGGACAGTGTCGTTTTTATTGTCGACCCGGGCGAAGTCTTCGAACGCGCCGGGGCCGTGTGGGAGCGCCTGCAGGGGGAGTTCGAGGCGCTGCGTGAAAAAGACGAGCCTGCTTTTGAGCCGGGGCGCGTATGCGTCGACGTGGAGGAGGCGAGGGGGAAGCTGGAGAAGGTGACGACGCTGCACGTTTATTCATCCGTTGTTCCGACGGTGGTGGTGGCGGTGGCAGGGGATGTGGAGGGAGGCGCGCTGCTCGACATGAATGCGGACGATCACACCATGCTGCTGCGAAAGTGCAGGGGCGATCTTGCCGAAAGCGCGGGAAGGGTGTCGCTGAGGCCGCTTGCCAGGCAGATAAGGGAGTGGCTCGACGGAGGCGTGAAGGTCACGCTCACGGCGCTCGGAAAGAGCGGGGCCGAGAGGCTGCGAGAGCTTCTGCAGGGCCACGGCGTTGCGTTCGCCGGGGGAGGAGGAAAGGCCGTCGGCGGCGGCGAAGGCCGGGCGGCTCTTTCCATCGGGCCGGCTGCGCTGGGTTATTTCCTCGAGTCGGAGAAGGAGGCGCTCGTCACGGAAGAGGAGATTTTCGGCAAGAAAACGCGGAGGCGGAAATCCTTTCCCGAGGGGTCGAAACAGGTGGAGGACCTTCGGTCGCTGAAACCGTCAGACCATGTGGTCCACAAGATTCACGGCGTGGGAGTGTACGACGGCCAGGTGCTGCGCACATATGACGGGAACACGGTGGAATTGATAAAAATCGTTTACCGTGACGGCGACATCCTGTACGTCCCGGTTTACAACCTCAACCAGGTACAGAAGTTTATCGGCGGGAAACCTCAGGTTCTCGACAAGCTGGGAGGGGAGACATTCCTGCGGACGAAAAAGAAGTCGCAGAAGGCCGCCTTTGAGCTGGCCGAAAGGCTGCTTCAGCTCTACGCGTCGAGAAAAGCGTCGCCGCGGCAGGCTTTTACAAGGCTTGAGGACGAGTACTTGGAATTCGAATCGCTGTTTCCCTATGAAGACACGCCTGACCAGCAGAAAGCCGTCGCCGATATCATGGATGACTTCGAAGGGTCCGAGCCCATGGACAGGCTTCTTTGCGGGGACGTGGGGTTCGGCAAGACGGAAGTGGCCATCAGGGCGGCCTGGAGGGTTGCCATGACGGGCAGGCAGGTGGCGGTGCTCGTGCCCACCACGGTTTTGTGCCAGCAGCACTTGCAGACGTTTCGCCGTCGCTTTGCCGAAGCGCCGGTCGTGATCGAGGCGCTCAGCCGGTTTCAGAGCACGGCAAAGCGCAGGGACATCGTGCGCGGGCTGAAGGAAGGCAGGGTGGACATCGTGATCGGGACGCACCGGCTGCTGAGCGGCGATGTGTATTTCAAGGACCTGGGGCTCCTGATCATCGACGAAGAGCACCGATTCGGCGTTGCGCAGAAAGAGAGGATCAAGTTTCTGCGTCCCAACGTGGATGTCCTGACCATGACGGCCACGCCCATTCCGCGCACGCTTCAGATGAGCATCGGCAGGCTTCTTTCGCTTTCGCTCATTACCACGCCGCCGGCGCACAGGCTGGCGATCAGGACCCAGCTCGTGCGGTGGAACGACGAGGTCATTGCGGAGGCCGTCAAGAGGGAGATCGGCAAGGGCGGGCAGGTGTTCTTTCTTCACAACAGGGTGGAGTCCATAGGCGGGGTTGTCGAGCGGCTCAGGAAGATCCTGCCGGCCGTGCGCTTCGACGTGGCCCACGGGCAGATGAAGCCTGCCGCGCTCGAGAGGGTCATGGTGGATTTCGTGTCGGGCAAGGTGGATGTGCTCGTGTGCACGGCCATCATCGAGTCGGGCCTTGACATCCCCAACGCCAACACCATGTTCATCAACGACGTGCACACGTTCGGGCTGGCGCAGCTCTACCAGATCAGGGGCAGGATCGGCAGGGCTTCGCACCAGGCCTATGCCTACTTGATCCTGCCCGAGAGGGTGAAGCTCACGCCTGAAGCGCGCGAGAGGCTCGACGCCATCATGAAGCTCGCGCAGCTCGGCAGCGGGTTCGGGCTGGCGGCCATGGACCTCGAGATCAGGGGCGCCGGCGACCTGCTCGGGAAAAAACAGAGCGGCCATATCAGGAAGGTGGGCTTCGAGCTGTTTTGTGAAATGCTGGACGAGGCAACGTCCACGCTGAGGGGGGAGGAATACGTTCCCGACATCGAGCCGGAGATCAGGCTGAATGTTTCCGGCTACATTCCCGATGACTATATTGAGGACGCGGGGTTGAGGCTCGCTTTTTACAAGCGCATGGCCGGCGCGAAGAGCGAGGGCGAGATATGGGAGATCCTGGAGGAGATCGAGGACAGGTTCGGCGACATCCCGGCGGAGGTCAGAACATTGAGGGAAGTCATGGTCATCAAGGTCATGCTTCGCCGCCTGGCAGCGTACGGGATCGAGGCGGGAAAGCGGAAAATCCAGGTGCACCTCTCAGACCGCTCGCCGCTCACGCCGGATAGGTTGATTGCGCTCGTGCAGGCCAGGAAGAAAGGCAGGACGCTTCAGCTGACGCCCGACAGAAAGCTCATTCTCACCGCAACAAAGGACCGTGACCCCATCACCCTCTCCAAAGCCTTCCTCACCGAACTCCTGGATGGGGCCGTGCCTTGAATCTTGAATTTTACCCCCTTTTTGTATGAAAAAATTTCATAGAAACTTTTAAGAGCATGGCAACGATAACCTGAAAGGAGATTGAAGTGTTCATGTAATAATAAAGTGGAGGCACATCATGGCACGCCGAATAAGACTGGAATACCCTGGAGCAACATATCATGTCATGTCCAGGGGCAACAACAAGCAGCGCGTATTTTTCGACAGAGAAGATTATGAGTTGTTTCTGTCGATTCTGAAAGAAGTGACCGTACGCTTCAACTGGCTGTGCCATGTATACTGCCTCATGTTGACGCACTATCACCTGCTAATAGAAACAATGGAGGCAAATCTATCACGTGGTATGCACTATCTGAACACTATTTTCGCTCAAAGCTTTAACAAGAAGCATATTCGTGTTGGCCATGTATTTCAGGGAAGATACAAAGCCATTTTTATTCAAAAGGAAAGATACCTGGTAGCTTTAAGTAAGTATATTGCTGCGAACCCCGTAAAAGAGGGATTAGTGGAAAAACCCGACGACTGGCCGTGGAGCAGCTACAGGGCAACCATAGGGCTGGAGAAGACCCCTGGGTTTTTATACACAGATTGGTTGTTGGGGCAATTCAGGGAACATAGGCGCGAGGCAATAGAAGC
>JBDRLK010000676.1:0-7054 GCA_043813155.1 Pseudomonadota bacterium
GTCGCCCTGGCGGCCTGGGCCGCCTTCTATTGCCCGGGCCTGCTGTTTCCCCTGATCGGGGGTGTGGGCGTGTGCTGGGTCTATTCGGCGCGATTGAAACGTGTCGCCATCGCCGATGTGCTGATGATGACCCTCTGGGGGGGGATCATGCCGTCCACGGGAATTTCACTCGATTCTTCCTCGGGATGGATCCTGGTCGGACAGCTTGCGCTCTTTTCGTCATGTTTCGAGACCATCCAGACCCTGAGGGACAGGGAGAGCGACGCCAGGGGGGGATTTGCGACAACAGCGGTTTTTCTCGGCGAGCGGAAAACCAAAGTGCTCATACGCGTGCTCATCTGCCTCGCGGCGGCCTATTGTATTCTCCTGCTGCACTATCTTTTCGGGCTCTTCATGATCATCGCCGCCCTGATCCCGGTTCCGGCCGGCAGTGTTGAGGCATACTGGAACAGGATCAGGCTCATCCTGGGCCTGACGTGGCTCGCGGTCCTGGTTCAGTTTTATCTTTACAATTCCCCTCACGGCCTCATTTATGCTAATATTCTCTTTCAATGAACCGGCGAAAGCTCATCGCACCGCTGCTGCTTCTTGCTGTCCTGGCGCTTCACGTCGTCCTGACGCTCTACAACATGCCGCTCAAGGTCGCCTTTTCCGGCGAGCCCGTGACCAGCTTTGATTTCGACACACACTATGAGCAGACGGTTCGCGTGATCGAAGCCCTGGAGGGCTGGGGAAAATCCTGGTGCTGGGACCCGCATCTGAATGCCGGTTTCCCGAACGGAACCATTTTCGACGCTGACAACAAGGCGCATGAGCTCCTGACCTACGCGCTTTACAAGCTCGGCGTTTCCATGCCCGTGGGGTACAACCTGTTCATCCTTCTCGGGCACCTGCTCGCCCCTTTCCTGCTCTACTTCGCCTGCCGTCTCATGCGAGGGGGGCAGGCCGCATGCATTATCGCTGCGCTGCTCGGCTCCATGGTGTGGAATTTCGATTCCATGACCCGATGGGCATGGTGGGTCGGCATGATCAGCTACGGCATGGCCGCGACCCTGGCGCCGCTGGCCTTTGCCCTTTTCTACAAGTACGTTACGGATCGAAAGTGGTGGTGCCTCGCGGTCCTTGCGATCGTTCTTCCCATAGCCCACCTGGTCCATCCCTACACGTTCATGATCCTCGTCATACCCATGGGCGCCACGTACCTCATGCATGTCAAAAAGCTCAGGCCCATCGACCACGCGCTCATCGCGGGCGTTGCCGCGGTGACGGTCCTGGCCAACCTTTACTGGCTTCTCGTTGCGCTCCAGTTCTGGAAATACGTCACGCGCTCCGACATCTACGGGCTGGTCGATGCCTGGGCCCTGCTCACGGACTACCTCGGGCTCATCTCGAACACGGAAAACCAGGCCCTCGTCGGCATGCGAACGGGATGGCGGTTCGCCATATGGGCGCTGGCGGTCATGGGCTTGTTTCTGTGGAGGCGTGAAAGGGACAACAGGTTCCGGCCTTTTGCGCTCGGCCTCGGCTTCATGTTCGTCATCTCCTACCTGGGCAAATACATGCCGGGCGTTACCATGATCCAGCCCTACCGCCATGTGATCCCCCTGGCGTTTCTCGCCATCATTCCGGCGGCCGTCTACCTGCCGCGTGCGGTGCGCGACATCACGCGGGAAAAGCTCAGGCCCGCCGTTCGAAACATCATGATCGTGCTTGCCGTCGTCGCAGCGCCGCACCTGATCCGCGACGCGATCTTTTTCATCCCCCAGCTCAAGCCGGCTATCGAGCGGCCGGAGGCGGGCCTGCCGAACATCACGGACACGCTGGGTTTCGGGTCCATCGGCTGGCCGGACCAGCAGCAGTACCGCCACGGCCTCCCGCGGATGGACTACAGGGTGCTGCGCCGGTGGGTCCTCGATCACGATGACGGCTCGGGGCGCTTTCTTGTATACTGGTGGACCGTGGGGGAATACCTGGCCTGGAGCACGGACGCTCAGGTCATCGGGGGATTCCGGCTCATCAACCTGAAGCACGGCCAGGCCAATCTTTTCCGAAAATATTATTACAAGCCGCCGCCCCCGGACTATTTAAAAACGTATATAAGAACCTACGCCGTAAAATACCTGATCGTCACGGGCCCTCGGCGTCCCATCGAGGAGCGCAAGGACGTGATCAAGGGATTTGATTTCATTGCTCCGGCGCACAGGATCTACATCACCGATGAAAACCCGAGCTTTTTCATGAAGGGCAGCGGAAAAGTCAAAGCGTCGGTGAATAAAATCGAGGTCACCGGCGCGAGCGGCGACGAGATCATTCTGAAATACCACTTCCTGGATTCCTTCGAGTGCAGCCCGGGCTGCCGCGTGGAGCGCCACCCGCTCGAGCATGACGATGTAGGGTTCGTAAAGGTCGTCAACCCCCCGAAGGATTTCGTGATCGAAAACGCGTATTAGAGGGGGCCGGGCCTTGAATATTGAATTTTTCGGGGTTTTTCTATGAAATTATTTCATAGCGCGTAGAAAACAAAGCTCGCTATGAAATAATTTCATAGAAATAATGGATGAAATTCAATATTCAAGGCCCGGCCCCCTCTAGTCGAAGCGGCCCGGAGTGATTACGTTGTAAACAAATGGAAACAGTTCTCTACATTGTGCTCTTTATCGCGGCCTGGTATGTCCTGCAGGCCCATGTCCTGCCCCGCATGGGCGTCAAGACCTGAGAGCCTATCCTAAAACCTGGTCCTGCTGCGGCGCGCGATCCATCCACCGTGGCGGCGTCGCTGCACCCCGGCGCTCCTCGATGTAGCTTAAGCTACGCCTGCGTCGCGCCGGGGACCCCGCTCCTTGCCACGGCGGCGCCTCGCGCACCTCGCGACGGACCAGGTTTTAGGATAGGCTCTGAATGCGGCCGGGCGATTCCGGGTGCCGGAACGGCGGGAAATCGGAAAAGGACGACGAGGATAGCGCTTAAAATATCATTTGAAAAGGCCGATCTCGCCGATTTTACCGACCACCTCGCCTTTCCAGACCGCCTCGTTGAGGATTACGTCGATGGATTTGCCGCCCTGGCAGGTGTAAGCATGCTTGTGGGGGATGTCGGCGAGCTGATGGCCCTGCTCGAGCGCCGTTCCTTCGCCCAACTCGTATTTTTCCACGAACTCCTTGTAAACAACCATTTTAGTCTCGGGAACGAGATGGATTTCGCTGATGGCCTTCTTTCCGTCTTTCGAGTTTTTCCACCACACCACCTGCAGGGTCGTGTCGGTGGTGTAGAGGGTGGTCACAACCTCGTTCGTTGAGTAAAAAGCCGTGCCGGGCTGAAGGAGCTTGCCTCGCGCCTCGATTGCGCCGTTGGGAGCAAACCTTTTTATCACGCTTTCGCGGGTGAAAACCTTGAGGCAGAAATCCTTGATCACGCCCATGTAGGTCTCCGCCACGTCACGCGGGTCCCCGGCGGCCGGCGGGGCTGCTTCGCTTTTTGCGCCCGGGCCGCCCGAGGCTTTGCCGGCAGGCCCGCGGCACGCGAGCATGCACAGGGACAGGAACGCGGCAAGGATATGGATGATGCAGGGATTCATGCGTTTTACTCGCAGGCAACAGAGATCTTGAGTTTTTTCACGAGGCCCATGTATCGCTTGTCGCCGCCGATTCTCGTTTCCATGCACACCGCGGCCTCGAGGTCTTTCCCGGCTTCCTTTTTCTTCTTCTGCTTGAACAGGATCGAGGCGCGCACGGCAAGGGCCTCGGCCATGGAGCCGTCCTTTTCGATCGCAGCCTCGGCTTCCTCCAGGGCCTTGTCGTAGTCCTTGTTTTTTAAAAGCAGCCAGGCATGGGCCAGGTGAAAGGCGGCGCAGTCCTTGTCGAGCGAATTCTTCAGAAGCTCCTGCGCGTCATTTTTCTTGTTCATGTCGATAAGCAGCATGGCGTACTGGGCAACGATGAAGCAGTTGTCGGGATCGCTCGACACTGCCTGTTCATGCGCCTTGCGGGCCTCCTTTGTTTCCCCTTGAAAGCGCAGTATCTCGCCTATGTTCGAATTTACAATGGCCCGGTCGGCGTGCATCTCGAACGCTATGGCCGCCCAGGAGAGCGCGTCCTGCGCCTTTCCCATCCTGTAGTAGGCCATGGCGATATTGAGACAGGTCGAAGGGTCGTCCGGCTGCAGGGTCCGGGCCTGCTGAAAGAGCTCGAGCGCTTTCTTGTGGTTGTTTTTCCTGTAATGGACAATGCCGAGATTGTGATAGGGGTCGGCCCAATCATCCTTCAGCTTGATCGCCTCTTCGTATGCTTTCTGCGCCCCGTCGAGGTTGCCCTCCCGCAGGATCATGTTGCCCGCGTCAAAGCATTCCTGGGAGCATTTCTTGCAGCCTTTCTTGCTGAGCTCCACGATGAAGTCGATCAGGTGGGCATACAGTTTGTGGGCAAAGTAGAATTTCTTTAGCGCTGCCGAAATCTTCTTGTTGCCGGGATCCAGCGCCGCGGCGCCCTTGAGCTCGGAAAGGGCCTCGTCGCTCCTCCCCATCTCATCCAGAATGACGGCAATCTTGAGGGAGCAGACCGGCTTCTTTGACTGGGGAAGCAGGTCTTTGAGCCGCTTCATGGCCCAGAGCAGATTCTCAGGATCGTTGATTTCCTCGAGGGTGGCCGTGAAGTTGATGTAAAGAATCGGGTTCTGCGGCTCCAGGTTGATGGCGTCAAGATGCGCGTCCAGCGCCTCGTCGTACCGGCCAAGCGAGGTCAGCACGTTGCCCCGGTTGCTGTGCAGGTGGGCTTGCGACGGGTCGATGTTCACGGCCTGGTCAAAGCACTGCAGCGCGTTGATGGGCTTGCCCAGGTTGAAATAAACCACGCCGAGGTCGGAAAGCGCGGATGTCCACTGGGGGTCGAGCGTACTGGCCTTTTCGAACATATCCTTCGCGGCTTCCAGGTCGCCGTGCTCGAGGAAAAGCCTGCCCATGGCCTCGTAGGGCAGGGCCCAGCCGGGATCGGTCGAAGAGGCCTGCTCCAGGATGGCCATGGCCTGCTCTTTCTGCCCTGCCGCGGCCATTGCCTTTCCGCGGCAGAAGAGCTTTCTGGACTCGCGCAGCTCCTTTGATTTCACCTCCGGAGCCTCATGATACAGTTTTTCGCATCGCTGCCACTCGTCGGCGGTAATAATGAGCCCCGGCATATCCCTGTAGTTGCGCAGCGTGATGTCGGCCCAGGGAACGAGGTGTTTCTTTACGCAGCCCGAAAGCACGGTCATGAGAAGAAGAATGAAAAACAAGGTATTCGAAGGGCTGGCCTTCTTCATACCGGCACAGGGATTTTATCCAGGATTTCCTTTATCACCTGCTCGGCCATTTTTCTTCTCTCGGCCGGTGCGGACGTGTGGGCCCCCGAGGGAATGAGCCTGTGGCTCAGGACCGGGACCATGACGGACTGCAGGTCGTCGGGGATGGCATATCCGCGGCCTTCGATCAGGGCCGCGGCTTGAGCCGCCCTGAAAAGATGAATGGCGCCCCTCGGGCTTATACCGAGCGATAGCGTTCTTTCCTTGCGGCTTTCACTGACTATTTCCATGAGGTAATCGAGGAGGATGGCGTCGAATTTCACCTGCTCGACCATTCCTGACAGCCTGATGACGTCCTCGAGCTCTATTACGGGCGTAATATCCTCCAGTAATTCGTCCGTTCCCCCGGAGCAGACCACCTGCTTTTCCGTGTCGAGATCCGGGTAGCCCAGCTGAATCCTTATCAGGAACCGGTCGAGCTGAGACTCGGGGAGCGGGTAGGTTCCGTAAAAATCATGGGGATTCTGCGTGGCGATGACGATGAACGGCTCGGCAAGCGCGTGGGTAGCCCCGTCCACCGTGACCTGGCGCTCGTTCATGGCTTCCAGAAGCGCGCTTTGCGTCCTGGGGTTCGTCCTGTTGATCTCATCGGCCAGCACGATGCTGGCGAAGATCGGACCGGGCTTGAAAAGGAATTCGCCGTCGTTCTGCCTGTATACCGAGATCCCGATAATGTCGGACGGCATGAGGTCGCTCGTAAACTGAATCCTTCTGAAGCTGCCTCCCACAGCTCTTGCCAGCGCCTTGGCCAGCGTTGTTTTGCCCACGCCGGGGATATCCTCGATAAGAACATGGCCCCTGCACATCAAACCGATCAGCATCATCTTGATGGGCTCGTTCTTCCCCTTGATGATCCTGCCGACGGTGTTGATCAGCTTCAGTACCGTGACCCTGGCCCACTCGAGCTCTTTGCTTTCGAGAGCTTCTGATAATCCTGGGGCCGGGAGCTTTTCTTTGATGGCATCCATTTTTATATTGGCGGGCCAAGCTTGCCCCGAGCGAAGCCGAGGGGGCCGCGCACGCCCGCAGTTGCACCGTATATTGAGAGAATGAAACTACTTATAATGTTACTCTCAACAGTGCTTTTTAGCAAGTTATTGCGCCTTCCCTGTTAGACTCTCAGGTAACGGGCTCCATTGGAATTCCAACCGTAAAAATCGAGCCCGAGCCCATCTCACTCTCGACTAATATTTTCCCGCTGTGCAGCTCGACCAGGGCCTTTGAAAGGCTCAGGCCGAGACCGAGGCCCGAAGACCTCCGGCTGAAGGAGCTGTCAACCTGCCTGAATGAGTCAAAAATCTTTTCCAGGTCGGTCCGTTTTATCCCCATTCCCGTGTCAACAACGTCTATTTTGAGGTACTTGTCATTGTCCTCGTTCAAGCCGCGCGTAACGTGGACCTTGACCGTAATGGTTCCCTTCTCCATGAATTTTACCGCATTCGAGATCAGGCATGTCAGAATCTGGGAAATCCTCTGCGGATCGACGTAAACAGGGGGCATGCCAGCCTGTATCTCAGTCAGGATAGTGATGCTTTTTCCGCCAATGAGGTGGCTGCCGGTCTTGACGGCCCCGGTAATAAGCTCAACCGACGGAGTCCACTCCTTGTGAATTTCGAGCGTTCCGGCTTCAAGACGGGAGAAATCGAGAACATTGTTGATAATGTTCAGCAGCTCTTCGCCTGCGTCATGAATGAGGCGAATATCCTCTTTCTGCTCTTCGTTAAGC
>JBDRLK010000677.1:0-9777 GCA_043813155.1 Pseudomonadota bacterium
ATGAAATAATTTCATAGAAAAACCCCGAAAAATTCAAGATTCAAGGCCCGGCCCCTTCCCTGAATGCACCCCCCTTTTTTTTATGGGTTCCAATTTCCTTATTATTGCGCTAATATTAATAGTATTGTTCAGATAGAAAGGGCCAAGACAGACATGAATGACTTCTGGCGCATGCTGACCTCGGGAGAATCCCTTATCGAGGACGCGAAAAAGGACTGCGTCCACATGCTCGACGCGGGCGAAGAAATGTTCAGGATCGTGGCCAACACCCTGAAGGAGTTGACCGACAAGGATGAGCTCGAAGCCGTCCGCAGGATGGACAAGACCCTTAACCAGGAAGTGCGGGATGTGCGGAAAAAGGTGTACCAGCATCTTGCCATTTCCAGGGGCAAGGACCTTGTCTCGGGCCTTCAACTGATTACGATCGTCATCGACCTGGAGAGGATCGGGGACTACACCAAGAACCTCGTGGAGCTCGTGGAGATGATTCCCGCAAAAATGGATTTCGGGGCCCACGAGAGCACGTACACGACGGTCCACAGTAAAACGCTCAAGATGTTCGCCCTCGTCAGGCAGGCGTTCGTGGATGACGACGAAAAAAAGGCCAGGGAAGCCCTGAGCCTCTACGACGATGTCTCCAAGACCTGCGACGGCACCACGAGGGAGGTCATCAAGGGCGGCTCAATGGACGATAACGTGACCAAGCCCGACCTCGCCCTGGTGCTCTTCATGCGCTACATGAAGAGGATCAACGCCCACCTGAAAAACGTGGCCACCAGCATCATCAACCCTTTCCACATGATCGGCTTCCGCCCCGGCGCCATGTAACCATCGCTTCCGTAGTGCGGCCCGCTTGCACCCCACGGAAGCCATTTCGTCCTGATCGATTCGTTGCTTCCGCGGGGACCCCGCCCCTTGGCCGCTTCGGCGGGGCTGAAGCCCCGCACTACAGGCTCATGCCCTTCACGGCATCCTTTAGAGAGGCCATGGACGGGTCGATGGGGACCGGGCTGCCGGCGACTTTCACGGCCGACTCCACGTCCTTGAGGCCGCTGCCCGTGACCAGGCACACGATTTTTTCCGGGCCTTTCAACGTTCCGTCGTCGATCATCTGTTTCAAGCCGGCCGCGCTCGCGGCGCCTGCGGGCTCTGCAAACACGCCGCAGGTCCGCGCCAGGGTCGTTATCATCTCCAGGATGGCTTCATCGCTCACCTTGACGGCCGTGCCTCCGGACTCGCGCACCGCGGCTGCGGCCATCCTGCCGTCGCGCGGAAGGTCGACGGAAATGCTGTCCGCGACCGTTGTCGCCCGCACGGGCCGGATCGTGCCGTCGCCCAGCACCGCGTCCGCGACCGCGCTGCTCTTTTCCGACTGCACGGCCACGAGCCTGGGCGCCCTGTCGATCAGGCCCACGGCGAGAAGGTCCCTGAAACCTTTCCATATGCCGCTCAAGATGTTGCCGTCACCGACCGGCACGAGAACGTAGTCCGGCACTTCCCAGCCGAGCTGCTCGCATATCTCGAAGGAGCAGCTCTTCTTTCCTTCCCTCGTGTAGGGATTGTAACCCGTGTTGCGGTTGTACCAGCCGTACTCGGCCGAGGCCTCCAGGCACAGGTCAAAAGCCTCGTCGTAAGTTCCGTTGACCGTAAAGACTTTTGCACCGAACACGAGCAGCTGGGCGATCTTGGCTTTCGGCGCCGAGGCGGGCACGAAGATGATCGGGCTCATGCCCAGGCTTGCGCAGAGGCAGGCCGTGGACGAGGCCGCGTTGCCCGTTGAAGCGCCGCAGATCTTGTCAAAGCCGAGCTCGAGCGCCTTTGCCACAGCCACGCTGCTCGCCCTGTCCTTGAACGACGCGCTCGGGTTGCGGCCGTCGTCCTTGACCCAGACCGCGCCCGGCCCCAGCCCGAGACGCGCCTCGAGCTTTTTCGCCCGGTAAAGAGGCGTCCACCCGATCTGAAGCGGCATGATATTGCCGCGGTCCTCCAGTGGATAGAGGTCCCAGTAGCGCCAGGCCGACATGTCGGTATTTTTCGCCAGCGCCTCGCGGGTCAGTTTCCTGCCGACGGCCTTGTAATCATAAACAACGTCCAGGTTTCCCGCGCATTTTTCGCAACTATACTGCATGCCTTCGACAGCGGCCTCCAGGCCGCACACCGTGCACTTCAAGCCCTTTACATGCGCCATGCCGGGCCTCCGTGATCAGGCACGACGCGCGTGCCTTCCTTGCCCAGGATTGCCTCCGCGCCCTTGTCCCTGCTCGTGATCATGGCGCAGATCCCGCCCCACTCGATGAACCGGATGCAGGCCATGACCTTGGGGCCCATGCTCCCGGCCTTGAAGTGGCCCTCGTCGTAGAGCTTGCGCATCTCGGAGACCGTGACGGTCCCGATGTCCTCTTCCCGGGGCGTGCCGAAATTCTTCTTGGCCGCGTTCACGTCCGTGAGGATGAGCAGGTAGTCGGCGCCCACAACCTCGGCCAGGCGGCCGCCGGCCTTGTCCTTGTCCACGACCGCGGCCACGCCCTCCAGGTCGCCGTTCTCGTTCAGCGCCACGGGCACGCCGCCGCCGCCCGAGGCGATGACAATGACGCCCGCGTCGAGCATGCGGCGGATGGCGATGTACTCGATGTTCCAGACCGGCTCGGGCGAAGGAACCACGCGCCTGAACCTTTTCTCCACGCTTTTCGGCTTTACTTCCCTGATGATGTAGTCGGGCCGCTCTTTGCCGATTTTCCCGGCTTCCTCCTGCGTGTAGAAGGGGCCCACGGGTTTCGTGGGGTCCTGGAACTCGGGGTCGTCTCTGTTCACCTGGACCTGGTTGATGATGGAAACAACGGGCAGGGGAAGCCTCTCCTTCCAGAGCATGTTCTGCAGGGTCTGCTGGAACATGTACCCCACCTGTCCCTGCGTCATGGCGTCCACCACGTCCAGCGGCTGCGGCGGGACCTCGTCCGCGGCGTTCTCCTGCTGGATCAGGAGGTTGCCCGCCTGGGGGCCGTTGCCGTGCGTGATCACGAGGCGATGGCCGAAGCGAAGCATGGGAACCAGGTGCCTGCACGTGTCGGCCACGTTCTTGAACTGCTCCCCGGCCGTTCCCTTTTCATCGGCCAGCTTGATGGCGTTTCCGCCCAGTGCAACAACTATTATCTTTCTCATTTTCTCCTCCTCTTGGAATCTGAACCCCTGTTTATACCATTTTGCAATTGACTTCTGCCAGCGGGATGCGTAATTATCCTTTCTGAAATTTACCGGATAATAATTGGAGGTGCATCATGAGAAGCTTTCTTGGACGTGACATACTCTCTTTAAAAGGATTCGAGCGCGCAGAATTTTTCCGCGTGTTCCAGGTCTGTGACGACCTGGCGCCCATCGCGCGCGACAGGCGCAACAGCGACATGCTGGCGCGAAAAACACTCGTGACGGCCTTCTACCAGCCCAGCACGCGCACGCGGCTGGCCACCGAGGCGGCCATGCACAGGCTGGGGGGCCACGTCACGGGTTTTTCCGACGCCAAGATGACGCGGGCCGGCGATTTTTACCAGGAGTCCATCAAGGACACGGTGCACATGCTCGAGTACTACGGCGACGTGATCGCCATGCGCCACTTCCAGCAGGGCGCTCCCCGCGAGGCGGCGAAATGGTCCTCCGTGCCCATCATCAACTGCGGCGACGGGTGGGGAGAGCACCCGACCCAGGTCCTGACCGACCTGTACACGATCTTCAAGGAAAAGGGAACGATCGACGGCCTGCATTTCCTTTGCATCGGCGACATGCGCATGCGGACCATGCACTCGATCGGATACGCCCTGTCGCAGTTCGACGTGGAAATGACCCTCATCTCGCCCCCCGAGATGTCCCCCACGGAGGAGTTCAAGAAGGAGCTGACGGATCTGAACATGCGCTTCCGCGAGGTTGAGCACGTGGAGCAGGCCATTGCCGGCGCGGACGTCATCTACATGGAGCCCGTGGTTCAGGCGGACTACACCAAGGGCCGCGACGAGGCCAAAGAGGAAAAGGGGCTGACGCCCTCGAACTACAAGGTCACCAGGGAGCTCCTGGCCGCGAAGGGAAAGACCGATTCCATTATCCTGCATTCGCTTCCGCGCATGGACGAGCTTCCGCCCGACGTGGACTCGACGCGCCACGCCCGCTACTGGATCGAGGCGTTCAATGGCGTTGTCATGCGCATGGCCCTGCTGGCGCTTGTCCTTGGCGCGGTGGAGTAGGATAGTCGTTGGTCTCTCCCCAATTGTAGCTGCACGCCCTTTGGCGTGCCCACCAGCCGCGCGCCCCCGGCGCGCTTATTCACGGGCGCCCCGAGGGGGCGCAGCTACAGGCGGCGGGGCCGGGCCCTGTCGCGGATGCGTTTGAGAAGAGACGCGACGCCGGGAAAGCGCGTGAGCATGATCATGGCGGCGATCACGTAGAGCTTGTGCTCGGCCTCGTGGTATGTAGGCACCTTGTAGCGCTCGAAAACACAATCAGCCACTTCGCCTGCCTCGCAATTCAGGTCCGTGATGTCGGCGGGAAGGCAGTGCATGTAGAGCGCCTTTCCTTCCTTTGTCAGCTTCATGAGCTCCTCGGTGCACTCCCAGCTCTTGTATTTCGCATTGTCCGCGATGCACTCTTTTTCCAAAGCCTCGAGCTCGGCCCCCCCGGCTTTCCCCTGCTTCAGAAGGTCCGTTCTCTTTTTCATCACGGTCACGGGCGCCCAGCTCTTCGGGTACACCACGTCGGCGTCCTTGAACGCCTCCTCCATGCTGGTTGTGTGCGTGAACGAGCCGCCCGACTCTTTCGCGTTCTTCGCCGCAATCTCCACGATGTCCGGGATCAGGTCATAGCCCGGGGGGTGGGCCAGGACAACGTCCATGCCGAAACGGCTCATGAGGCCGATGGTGCCCTGGGCCACGGACAGCGGCTTGCCGTAGGCGGGCGAGTAGGCCCAGGTCATGGCGATTTTCTTTCCGCGAAGCTTGTCCATCCCGCCGAAGGTCTTGATCAGGTGCGTCAGATCGCACAGCGACTGGGTGGGGTGGTCGCGATCGCACTGCAGGTTGATGACGGCAGGCCGCTGGGGCAGCACGCCTTCCCTGAAGCCCGCGTCCACCGCGCCGGCGACCTCCTTCTGGTACTCGTGGCCGTAGCCCAGGAAGAGATCGTCCCTTATGCCGATCACCTCTGTGACAAAGGAAATCATGTTGGCCGTCTCGCGTACGGTCTCGCCGTGCGCCACCTGCGACTTGCTCTCGTCGATGTCCTGGACATCGAGCCCGAGAAGGCTCGAGGCGCTGGCAAAGGAGAACCGCGTGCGCGTCGACTTGTCGCGGAAGTTCGACACCGCCAGCCCGCCTTCGAAGACCTTGCAGGATATGTTGTTCCTGTAAAACTCCTCCAGGGCCTGCGCCAGGAAGACGACGGCCTTCAGGTTGTCTTCAGGCTGCTCCCAGGTGAGCAGAAAATCCTTGTTGTACAGGTCCGGCTTGAGCTTTTCCAGCTCATCGATGTAGGCGTTGATCTTGTCCGTGCTCATCTCGCACCTCCAGGGAAAAGATTTAAATCCGTCCGCTCTCATCTGTCAAGCAGATTAGCGATTGACTTGCCTGCCGCCCTTTGATAGAAATATCAGTCCTGTTCCGCCACTGGTTTGTAGCTGCACGCCCTCGGCGTGCCTGGATATTCGAGAGGGAAAGCCATGAAAATCATAAAAGAGATCAACGAAAAAGTGCTCGAAAAAACAGTGCAGCGCTGCCGGGAGCGCGGCATCATCATCCCGACCTTTGCCCAGCAGAAGGACCCGGGCAAGGTCCCGGACAAGATAAAGGAAAAGCTCAAAAACATCGGCCTGTGGGACATCGACCCGCTCAACCTCTTCCGCATTACCTGGAAGAACGAGCCGAAAGAGAAAGGCGGGCTCTTCGGCAAAGGGAACTGGATCGAGTTCCCGCCCGAACTGACGGGCGTTGACGCGCGCATCATCGGCCTCGAGGGCAAATGGTTCCCCACGGGCGCGCACAAGGTGGGGGCCGGCTTCGGGTGCCTCGTGCCGCGGCTCGTGAGCGGCAACTTCGATCCCGCCACGCAGAAGGCGGTCTGGCCGTCCACGGGCAACTTCTGCCGCGGCGGCGCCTTTGACTGCGCCGTGCTTGCCTGCGCCGCCATTGCCATCCTGCCCGAGGAAATGAGCAGGGAGCGCTTCGAGTGGCTCCGCGAGATCGGCACGGACGAGATCGTGGCCACGCCGGGCTGCGAGTCAAACGTCAAGGAGATCTACGACAAGTGCTGGGAGCTTCGCAAGGAGCGCGGGGACGGCGTGGTGATCTTCAACCAGTTCGAGGAATTCGGCAACGCCATCTGGCACTACACCATGACCGGCGGAATCATCGAAGAGATCTGGAACCTGGCCAGGAAACCCGACAGCCGCTTCGCTGGATACATCTCGGCCACGGGGTCCGCGGGCACGATCGCCGCCGGCGACTACCTGCGCACGAAATTCCCCCACATGAAGGTCGTGGCCACCGAGGCGCTCCAGTGCCCCACCCTCCTTCGGTTCGGCTTCGGCGGGCACAGGATCGAGGGGATCGGCGACAAGCACGTGCCCTGGGTCCACAACGTGCGCAACACGGACATGATCTGCGCCGTGGACGACGAGCAGACCATCCGCATCATGCGGCTCTTCAACGAGGACGCCGGCCGCGCGCTCCTGGAAAAACGGGGCGTCGAGCGTTCGATCGTGGACAAGCTCGACCTCCTGGGCATCTCCGGCATCTGCAACCTCGTCGCGGCGATCAAGACCGCGAAATACTACGAGATGTCGGGCCGCGACATGCTCTTCACGCCGCTGACCGATTCCATGGAGCTGTACGGCAGCCGCATGGTCGAGTACAGGGAAAAATACGGCGCTTACGACGCGGCGGCCGCGGAGCGCGACTGCGCGCGATACGTGGACGGCGCGGGCATCGACAACCTGAGGGAGCTGGGATACTACGACCGCAAGAGCCTTCACAATTTCAAGTATTTCACGTGGGTGGAGCAGCAGGGCAGGACCGTGGGGGAGCTGAACGAGCTCTGGGACCCCGACTTCTGGACCGAGACCTTTGACCAGGCCGACGAGTGGGACAGGCTCATCGAGGCCTTCAACGAGAAAACCGGCCTTCTCAAGGCTCTTTAACTCATGGCAATCGTACATTACGTCACGCTGAAAACGCGCATGGGAAGAAACCTTCTTCACAAGCTGAAGCTCGCGCTCGAGCGGCTCTACAAGCACAACAAGATCATCGCAAAAGGCGACATTGTCGCAGTGAAGCTGCATTTCGGCGAATGGGGCAACCTGTCCTTCGTACGGCCGCAATTCGTCGGCGAGGTCGTGGATTTCATCAGGGCCAGGGAAGGCAAACCCTTCCTGACGGATACCAACACGCTCTACGGCGGGACGCGCTCCTGCGCTCCCGACCATGTCATGACGGCCCTTCGCAACGGTTTCGGCCCGGTTGAGACCGGGGCGCCGGTTATCATTGCGGACGGCCTTCGGGGCGAGAACAAGGTCAAGGTCGCCATCGACGGCGAGATCGCGAAGGAAGCGCTCATTGCCCAGTCCATTCACTGCGCCGACGCCATGGTCGTGGTCAGCCACTTCAAGGGGCACGAGCTGACCGGGTTCGGCGGGGCGCTGAAAAACCTGGGCATGGGCTGCGCGGCCAGGGAAGGAAAAATGCACCAGCACTCCACCGTCGCGCCCAGGGTGGAGGGCAAGGCCTGCGCCGGGTGCGGGAAATGCGTGTCCATCTGTCCTGCCGACGCTATCGAGGTCATCGATGACATTGCCGTGAAAAGTGACACACGATGCATCGGCTGCGCAGACTGCATCGTGGTGTGCCCCGAGGGCGCTGTCACCATTAACTGGAACGAAGCGGCCGGCTCGGTCATGCGGAAAATAGCTGAATACGCTGCCGCGGCCACGGCCAATAAAAAGAACAAGATCCTTTACGTTAATTTCATCATGGATGTGAGCCCCCGGTGCGACTGCTGGGGTTTTAACGAAGCGCCCATAGCGCCCAACACCGGGATCTGCCTGTCCGGCGATCCTGTGGCCGTCGACCAGGCCTGCATCGACCTGGTGATCAAGGCCATGGGGGGCAGGGACCCGTTCAAGGAGGCGCACCCCGGGCCTGACTGGAACATCACGCTCGATCACGCGGAAAAAATGGGGGTTGGAAGCAGGACCTACACGCTCAAGACCATCGACTGATCATCTCTCATGGGCAACTGTAGTGCGGCCCTTTAGGGCCGCTGCGGCGGGGCGTAAAGCCCCGCACTGCATCGATGAGCCGGTCAGGAAGAGCGCAGCTCGCCTATCGACTCCTTCACGCCCTCCATCAGAACGTCGATGTCGGCGACATTATTGTAGAAGTGAGGAGAAACCCTGATGCCGCCGCCTCTGGGCGAGACAACGATCTTCTTCTCGTGCAGCTTCCTGTGCAGCGCCGCGCCGTCGATGCCCGGGACCACGAAGGTGAAAATGCCGGACCGCTCCGCCTCGCCCATGGGCGTGAGCACCTGCCATGACGGGTCCATTTTCCCTGCCAGGTAATCGACCAGCCCGGCAACGCGCTCGTAAACCCTGTCAACGCCGTGCTCCAGCAGCAGGGCGATGGACTCGGACAGAATGCCGGCAAGAAGAATGCTTGGGATGCTCGGCTCGTATCTTCGCGCCGTTGCGTCCAGCGTGAAATCCAGGGTCTCGAAATCAAAGCAGTTGCGCACGCAGTACCACCCGAATTCAATGGGTTCCAGCCTGTCCATGGCATGGGCGGATACATATAGCCCGCCTATCCCTTCACTGCCCAGGAGCCACTTGTGGCCCCCGGCGGCCAGAACATCGATATTGCACTCCATCACGTTCAGGGGGACCAGGCCAAGGGACTGGATGGCATCAACGACGAACAGGATGTCCCTTTCCCTGCAGAAACGCCCTATTCTCTCGAGATCATGCCTGAACCCGGTCACAAACTCGACGGAGCTGATGGTCAGGAGGCGCGTGCGGGAATCAGCCGCTTCAAACAGTTTGTCCGGGTTCACCCGGCCGGCTTCGGGCTCGACCATTCTCACGTCCACGCCCCTTTTCTCGAGCGCCATCCACGGGTAGAGATTGGAGGGAAACTGGCGTGAATTGGTCAACAGGTTGTCGCCCTCCTTCCACGCGAGCCCGCCGGCCGCATAGGAAAGTCCCTCGGACGTGGCCTTGACAAAAGCGATCTTGTCGCTGGAGGCCCCGACGAGCCGGGCAAAGCGCTCTTTGCCCATCTCCAGCATGGCCAGCATGCCGTGCGGGTCATAGGCTCCCACCGAGAGCAGCTCCTGGAGATGGGCCCGGCCTTTTTGCGCGGACCTGGCCGGCAGGGGCGATACGCCCGCGTGATTGAGGTACACGAGGTTTTGCGTTACAGGAAACTGGTCTTTTCTGATTTTATCGATGTCCATGGCATCTCCCATGCAATGAATGGTGCTGCACGCCCTCGGCGTGCCCCATTGGCGCCCCGAGGGGGCGCAGCTACAGGCGGGCCAAGCTTGCCCCGAGCAAAGCGTGGGGGCCGCGCTAGCCCGCAGCTACAATCCTTTGGTTAACCTACCAAAAAACAAACGTTATGCAATAATGAAAGCCCAAAACACCTCCATTATTTGACGAATTTCAAATTTGAATTACAATATACAGGTGGAAGAGCGTGAAATGAAATCAGCCGTTTTCCCCATATGCGCGTGGCCCGTGATGCTTGCGGC
>JBDRLK010000678.1:0-6829 GCA_043813155.1 Pseudomonadota bacterium
CATCCTCCGGCAGAAGCGGTCTCGACCGCGCCCCCCAGACCCTCGACGCGAACGGGCGGCTTCCTGGACGTGGTTTCGTTGCCGAGTTGGCCGTAGAAATTTGCGCCCCAGCAATAGGCGGTGTTTGGTTCTTTTATGGCGCAGGCGTGGTCCGAGCCCGCGGTGATTTCAAAATCCATCTCATCCATGAGCTCGAAGACAGGCTCATGCTCCAGCCTCGTGATCGAGGTCCTGTCGCCGACCTGGCCCCACGTGTTGTCGCCCCAGCATTCCACGGCCCCGAAATCCATGCGCACGCATGTAAAACCGTCTCCTGCCGCCACCCTGCTCACGCCGCCATCCATGCCGATCGCGGGCACGGGGGTCAGGCGCTGCGTCCGCGTGCCGTCGCCCAGCTGTCCCATGTCGTTGGCGCCCCAGCATTCCACGTTGAAACCCGCGAGCCTGGCGCAGGTGTGGCCGCCGCCGCAGGCCACGTTGTAGGTGCCGATGGGGCCGCCGAAGTCAACGCCCCCGGCCGGCGGGCTGTGCTTGTCGGTCGTCATGCCGTCGCCCAGCTGGCCGGTTCCATTGTATCCCCAGCATTTGAGCACGCCCCCAACAATAGCGCATGTATGGTACCCGCCCGCGCCGATGCCGCCCGCGTTGCCCGTGAGGCTCGCGACCTGGGGCGTGTTGTGATCGACCGTGGTGCCGATCCCGAGCTGGCCGTGCGCATTATTGAAAAACTATTTTTACAGCAGTCCGGCATTTTCTCCCCCGTCGGGTAGGGGCGACTTCAGTCGCCCATTGTGCTGCACGCCCCTGGCGTGCCTGTAGCTCTACGGGAGGCTAAAGAGGCTGTGTCGCAACCCCAACGACCGATGGGTATCATACAACATAGTGGCGCTGCACGCCCTTGGCGTGCCTGCATGTGGCGCCCCGAGGGGGCGCAGCACCAATTGCGACACAGCCTCCAAAGCCTCCCCTACCCGTTCCCGCACTCGAAAAAAAAGAAAAATTCCTAGACTACTGTAGAATTAATTGCCGAAAAACGCAACCAATATTGCATTGTTTACATCTGCAAAAATGGATATCTGGACGGGCGAGCAGACCGGCGGCGTTGTGTTTTTCCATTGAAAAAAATCCTGTTGCTCTCCGCAACAAACCATCGTATAGTGTTTTCATGGGAGAAAAAACATGAAATTCCTGGCAAGAGGCATGTTCACCGCGCTTTTCCTTGCCCTGATCGTCCTGCTGCTCGGGATTCTCATCCTCGTTACGATCCGCTCGGACAGGAGCTCGACGCTCTACCGGATGAAAATCGGCGTGCTGGGATTACTGATCGGCCTGTGGGGATGCAGCACATCCACGTTGCGCGGCGACGGGGAAGGGGATACGGGCGACGAGGACTATGACTGGGTCTCGTGCTACGCCGCGCCCATTGACTGGATCGATCAGGAGGACCCGGATTTCGAGGAGGTCGAAGCCGAAACCATAGAGGAAATGGCGGAGATCGAAGCCGAAGCTGAACCAGATCTTCCGGAAGAAACCCAATCCGACATTGTCGAGGATGGCGACGAGCTCGACGGCGTGACCGACACGGAAGACGAAGAGCTCGATGCCGTGGATGAAGATGGATCGGATGTGGAGCAGGAGGATGTGACCGAAGAAGATGTGACCTCAGAAGAAATCTAAGCTAAAAGCACGCCTCGTCCAGGCCGTCGCTGCAGTGTTCCATACCATCACAGATCTTGTTCTGTGTCAGGCACGTGTCGTCCGCCGCGCAGTACATCTTGTTGCCCCTGCACGGCTCGCCGCAGCGCATCTCGTCCGAAAGGTCGCCGCAATCGCTGGCATTATCGCAGCGCCCGGTTGCCGCGATGCACGCTTCGTTCCCGCACAGGAGCAGGCCGGCTTCGCAGCCTTCGCAGCCGAGCTGATCCGAGCCGTCGATGCAGTCGAACGTATCATCACACACCGCGTCGAGCTGGATGCAGTTGCCGTCCCCGCACTCGAACTCGTCTTCCCCGCACCCGCAGTCATCCTCGTCCGACCCGTCCGCGCAGTCTTCGTTCCCGTCGCAGACCAGGCCCGCGTCAATGCACTCACCGTCATCGCACTCGAACTCGCCGGGCTCGCACCCGCAGTCTTCCTCGTCGGACCCGTCGTCGCAGTCTTCGTTCCCGTCGCAGATTTCACCCGCGTCGATGCACTCGCCGCTGTGGCATTCAAACTCGCCCTCGCCGCACCCGCAGCCATCCTCGTCCGACCCGTCCGCGCAGTCATCCTCGCCGTTGCAAAGAAGCGCTCCGTCGATGCATTCGCCGGTGTCGCACTCGAACTCGCCCTCGCCGCACCCGCAGGACGCCTCGTCGGACCCGTCGTCGCAGTCTTCCTCGCCGTTGCAAAGAAGCGCCGCATCAACGCACTCGCCGCTTCCGCACGGGAACTGCCCCGCATCGCACCCGCACGATCCCTCGTCCGACCCGTCGCCGCAGTCTTCCTCGCCGTTGCAAAGAAGCGCTCCGTCGATGCACGCACCGTCGTCGCACTCGAACTCGCCCGTTTCGCACCCGCACGATCCCTCGTCCGACCCGTCCGTACAATCCTCGGTCCCGTCGCAAAGAAGATCACTGCTGATGCAGGCGCCGTCTCCGCATTCGAACTCGCCCTCGCCGCACCTGCAGTCCGTCTCGTCCGACCCGTCGTCGCAGTCGTCCTCGCCGTCGCAGAGCAGAGCCCCGTCGATGCACCCGCCGCTGCCGCACTCGAACTCGCCCGTTCCGCACCCGCAGGATTCCTCGTCGGACCCGTCCGCGCAGTCAAGCTCGTCGTTGCACAGCAGGCCGGCATCGATGCACTCGCCGCTGCCGCACTCGAACTCGCCTTCGCCGCACCCGCAGGACGCCTCGTCCGACCCGTCGCCGCAGTCCTCCTCGCCGTCGCACACCCGGCCCACATCGACGCATCCCCCGTCGCCGCATTCGAACTCGCCCTCGCCGCAGAGGCAGTCCATCTCGTCCGACCCGTCGTCGCAGTCCTCGTCGCCGTCGCATTCGAGGTCCCCGTCAATGCACGTGCCGTCGTCGCACTCGAACTCGCCCTCGCCGCACGGGCCCACGATTGTATCCTCGACCGGCGTGTCCGCGGCCGTGTCGCTCCGGTCATCCGCCGTGTCCGCGGCCATGTCGCCCTGGTCCGGCCCGGCCGTGTCCTCGGTCGTTGTGTCGCCCGGGCTCGATGTTTTGCTGTCGCACGAAGCGGCCAGGATGAAACAAAGGGCAATGAAAGGCAAGAAATACGCTTGTTTTTGCATCTTCCACCTCCAGTTTTGTAAGCATTAATTGTAAGTGATTCCCCGCTGTTTGTCGAGGTTTATCAAGTAATGCCTCCCCGCATTTGACACCTGTCGAGACTCGGCCTATCATGGCGCTATGCCTTCATTGAAAGAAGCCCTGAAAAAGCTCGAGGCTCACGCGCGGCCGGACCAGCTCGACGGCATGGCCCGCTACGGGATGCGCGGCGAAAAAAGGCTGGGCGTGGCCATCCCGGCGGTCAGGAAGTTGGCGAAGGAAATCGGGAAGGACCACGGTCTCGCCCTTCGGCTCTGGAGGACGGGGATTCCCGACGCCATGATCCTGGCCTCCATGGTGGACGATCCCGGCGATGTGACACGGGAGCAGATGGAGCAGTGGGTCATGGACATCGACTCGTGGGATGTGTGCGATCAGCTTTGCATGAACCTTTTCGAAAAAGTCCCCTTCGCCCCGGAGAAGATCAGGGCGTGGTCGAAGCGCGACGAGGAGTTCGTCAGGCGCGCTGCCTTTGCCATGATCGCCTGCATGGCCTGGCACGACAAGGGCGCGGCAGACGGCGCGTTCATCGAGCTTCTTCCCGTCATTAAAAAGGGCGCAGAGGATGAGCGCAACATGGTCAAGAAAGCCGTTAGCTGGGCCCTGCGGAACATCGGCAAGAGGAACCCTGCGCTGAACGCGATCGCAATAAAAACCGCGGAGGAAATCCGGAAAATGGACGGCAAGGCGGCGCGATGGATAGCATCGGCAGCCATCCGCGATCTCACGAGCGAGACTGCGCGCAGGCGGCTTGGAAAGTGAATGGGCTCTGATCTAGAACAATGTGAGCTGCTTGCCCTCGCGCGCGGGCTGCGGTTCCTTCCTGACCACCTGGACCGGATCGGGCTTGGATTCTGGCTTTGCCTTTGGCTCCGGCCCTACTTTTGGTTTCGACTTGGGCTTTTTCCCGGACCCTGGTTTTGATTTCTGCTTTTCCACGGGCTTCTCCTTCCCCTGCGAGCGTCCCCTGCCCTTTGCGGCCAGCTCGGGCACAATCGACTTGTACAGGCTGGACTCGCGCTTGAAAAATCCCTGCGTGTGATACGACTCCCTGAACCTGAAACCCAGAAAATCAACGTGATGGCACAATTCATGGATCAGGGTTCGAAGGAACGTTTTAAAGGAAACCATCTGCCTTTTCTTCGCCGTCCTGGCCCAGATGGTGATGAGCGGTGTTTTTCCCTTCTCCCATTCAAAGAGGCCGTGAAGCTCGCCGCCCCATTTCGACGGGCGCTTTGCCTGCACTTTCACGACAACGGGTTTTATCTTCAGCTCGCTGCACACGAGCCGGCACAGCGCGTTGGCCTTCTGCTCGAGCTTGCGCAGGTTCTCTTCCTCGATCGCCCGCTCGATGTCCCGCGCGGCATCCTGCCTGGCCTTGTCCGGCCGCAGCGAGAGCCGCTCGACGGCGTCGCTCCTTCGGTAAACCAGCTGCTGGTGGGCGGATAGATCGTTGTAATAGGAAAAACGCATGCCCATGCCTCCTCTCGATTGCCTCTTACATATCTTGTACCAGGATTTTTTCGTTTTGTCGATAGCGGCTCGAGCTACTTTGTCACGCGGCCGAAGATGATCGTGGTCGGTATGTAGGTCTGCGGCTTCTGCGGCGAGCCGTACCAGCCGTATGCCTGCCCGGTGCCGTTCCCGTCGACAAGAAAGGCGATGGTCCCGGTGCCGAAGCCTCCCTGGCCGTCATCGGGGCGGCTGTCGTTCTCGTGGCGGTAGCGCGACGCGTCGGCGATTTTCATGAGCCACACGTTTTCGTATTTCGGGTGAGGCCGGGGCGTGTCGAGGACAAAGCCCACGTGGCCCGTGTTCTTGTTGTTTTTCCAGAACTCGGGCTTGAGCCATGCAAACATGTCCCCCGGCCGCACATCCTGCAGGCCCTCGAGCCGCTGCCAGCCCTTTTTCTGCTTGTCCGTGGGGCTCTTTGCAATGACCTTGTAGAACTGTTTTGCCAGCGGGTGCTTGGCGGGCAGGCTCTTGCGGGCCTTGGGGGCGGCCCTGTCCAGGATCCAGGCCGTCATGCCCGAGCAGTCCCAGAAATAAAGGCCCTTTTTCCTGTCGACCATGGTGAAGTGCTGGTAGCGCGTGGCCGTCATGGTCTGCTCGATCATCTCGATCGTGTCCACGACCTTCTTCGCGGGCTTGGTCGCAGGCTCGCGGTCCGTGCCGGTCTCCTCCGTCCCCGACGGCAATATGGGCCCGGGTTCCATCGGAGACGCGCTTGTTTTCGCGGACACGGGCTGCTCCGATGCGTGCCCGTAGGAGCACCCCGGGAGGCCGGTTCCGACGAACAGGAACAGGATAATGAGGAAGCAGGCATTTACACGCGGATCATCCATGGCTCTCTATATAGATTGTGTGTCATCACATATATTTGTCCCATTCTTTCCATTCCCCGGGTGAAGTCACATGGGCGTCTTGAGGATGCCGCCCGAGATGGACAGGTCCGACTCTTCCGTGCCCGCGATCGACCCCTGCCTGTCCACCGAGAAAGTCACCACGTGCTCCACGGTCAGCTCGGAATCCGGGATGCGGCAGGGGATTTCAGCTTTCACAGGGCAGCCCGTGCCGAACACCGTGTGGATGACATGCGAGCGGATTTTCGCGACGAGATGATCGTCCTTCCACATGAGAAAAGGAATGACAACGGTTTTCTCTTCCACGTCCTCGCCCAGGATATTGAGCTCGGCCCGGCGGTCCTCGATCATTTTTTCAACGTCTGCGGCCTTTGCCGCCAGGAGCCCGCCGCTCTGCGCGAGAAGCCCGGCCGTAACGTCCGTGATGCTGAGGGGGTAATCCTGCGTGCCGTCGATCCGCTCCATCTTCGTCATCACGAAATTATGATGGATGTAAGCATCGGCGCCGCAGTTGACCTCGAAGCGAACGAGCGCGCAGGGATCATGAATCGCGTGCTTCTTCATGCTCTCGACCGTGGCAAGCGTCACGTTGAAAAAGGTGCGCTTGGCCGAAGGGACCTCCTGCGTGCCCGCGACAACCTCCACGCGCGATGTGCTTTCCGGGTCGTGAAAATAGAACCTGTGGTACCCGTCCTTCTCCTCGATGATCACGCCGAAGCTCCCCGGGGCCGCGGTGACCGGAAACTGCTCGAAGGTCGCGTCGATCCCGCTCACGATAACGCCCACGTGCTGCCTTCCGGGCGGAGCATTCCCGCACACGCCGCGCATGCCCGGCTCCCCCGGCTCCGGCATTTTCGCGCCGCACGCGGCAGCGGCGGCGCCGAGGTGGCATGCGAGGACGACAAGCGCTGCTTTCTTCAGCTGATTCATTGCAGCTGCCATATCACCATTTCTGACGGCTTTGGTCAACCGGAATTCAGCAGCCGAAAAAAAAGATGAAAGAAACCTTTACCCGCCGCAGGCCCGGATTTATAATAACCGGAGTGAACGGGGAAAAGGAAAAAAAGCCCTCCGACCTGGTCTTTCTTCACGGCCCGACCGGTGACGGCGAGGGCATTCGCGCCATCCGCT
>JBDRLK010000679.1:0-4606 GCA_043813155.1 Pseudomonadota bacterium
GACCTGCTCGCTTCCCGGCAGCTTTTCTTCGGCTGTCGTGCACGGGGCCGTAACGCCGAGCTTTTTTGCCGCCATGTCGGCCACCTTCTCGGCCATGAGGCGGTAGGTTGTGAGCTTGCCGCCCACGACCGTGATGAGCCCTTCGAGCCCGTCACGCGCCTCGTGATCCAGGACCGCGAAGCCGCGGCTCACGCTGCGGCCGTCCGCGCCGCCGGGCCCGCCTTCCCGGTAAAGCGGCCTGATGCCCGTAAACTCGCGAAGGGCGCGCGCGCCGGCCACGGAAGGCACGAGCTTTGCGCCTTCTTCCACGAGCAGCGCGGTTTCCTTTGCATCGGGATCGAGCTCGTCCGGCGAGTGAACAGTGACGGAGGTTGTTCCAATGAGACAGACCGGGCCGCCGGGCACGATGATGTCGCCGTTGGCGGGAGGCCTTAGATGATTGACCACGCCGCGAACGAGCCTGCCGCGCGTCACGACCAGCGACCCGCGGCTGAGAACCAGGTTGACCTCCAGCCCAGCCGCGGCCGCCACCTTGCCTGCCCAGGGCCCTGCCGCGTTGACCACCACGCGGCATCCCATCTCGCGCTGCTCGCCGGTGATACGGTTCTCGAGCACAACGCCCGTGACGCAGCCCGACCCCACGGTCATCTCTTTTACCCGGTGGTGCGTGAGTATGGCCGCCCCGTGCTCGGCCGCGTCCATGGCGTTTGACAGGCACAGGAGGAAGGGGTCCACGGCGCCGTCAGGGACAACGAAGGCCCGGACAACCTTGTCGCTCAGCCCGGGCTCGCGCTCGCGCGCCTCGGCCGGGCTTACCTGCTCCACCTCGATGCCCGCCCGTCTGCATGCGTCCGGAAAGCTGCTGCAGTAATCGAGGTCGTCGCCCTCGATTGCCACGAACATTCCGCCGCACGGGTCGATGCAGTGGCGCGCAATGCTCATGAGAATCCTGTTTTCATGGATGCACTCGGCCGCCGCATGCGCGTCCTTGACCGCATAACGGCCGCCGCTGTGAAGCAGCCCGTGGTTGCGGCCGCTCGTGCCGTTGGCCACGTCGCCCATGTCCACCAGCGCCACGCCCACGCCCCGCAGCGCGAGGTCGCGCGCCACGCCCACGCCCGTGGACCCGGCCCCGATAACGATTACGTCTGTTTTTTCCATGTCAAAACACCCATTAAAGCCACGTTTGAATTTATTTGAATTTAACTGAATATAAGCCGTTCCCGGACGGAATTCAATCGAAATGCTCCAGGCCATGAATCGCTCTTGATGTTGAGAGGAATCAGTGCTAGATTTTATAGCCATGAGACCACCCACGGCAATCAGCATCATCCGGGCTTTGATCGTCCTTTTCCTGGCCGCCTCCGCGGCCTCCTGCTCCTGCAGCGAGGATAACAATGGCGACGGGGCGGACGGGGACACGGACTCGGGCGACGGGGGTGACGCCGCGGGTGACAACGGCTCTTCGGACGGCACGGACGGGGACGGCGGCTCGAGCGGCAACCGGCTGACCGGGACGCTGCGCGACTTCAAGGACAGCCACCCGGACTTTGAAAACGGCCTGGCCGCCGAGACCGGCATTGTCGAGAGCGATCTGGGCGACGACGGCAAGCCCGTGTACGCGGGCGGCGACGGGACCGAGACGACGCACGGCCGGGAAGCATTCGACCAGTGGTACAGGGACGTGGAAGGCGTGAACATGAGCAAGTCCTTTACCATCACGCTCGAGAACACGGGCAGCGGCATCTACACCTACGACAACCCGGCGTTCTTCCCCATCGACGACCAGCTCTTCGGCAACCAGGAACGCGAGCACAACTACCACGTCACCTACGAGATCCACACGCAGTTCAAGTACAGGGGCGGCGAGGTCTTCAGTTTCACAGGCGACGACGACCTGTTCGTGTTCGTCAACGGCCGCCTTGCCCTGGACCTTGGCGGTGTGCACGGGCCCATCAGCGGCGAGATCGACTTCGACGACCAGGCCGGCGACCTGGGCATCACGCCCGAGAACAACTACACCCTCGACTTCTTCTTTGCCGAGCGCCACACGGTTGAGTCCAACTTCCGCATCGACACGACCATCTCCGAATTCCTGGTGATCTGATGGATGATTTGAAATTCAAGGACAGGTACGGGCCCTGGGCGCTCGTTGCAGGCGCCTCGGCCGGCATCGGCGCCGAGTTTTCAAAACAGCTTGCCGCCAAGGGGCTCAATGTGGTGTGCGTGGCCAGGGGCCGCGAAAAACTGGAGAATCACGCTCTGGAGATCGCGCGCAACTACGGTGTCGATGCCAGGCCCGTGGCAGCCGACCTCGGGGGGCTCGACGCGGTCGAGCAGCTGCGCTCGGAAACCGCCGGCCTCGAGATCGGCCTGCTCGTCTACAACGCGGCCTATTCGCCCATCGGCCCCTTCCTGGACCAGAAGCTCGAGGACAAGCTCAAGACGCTCTACGTCAATTGCCGCGGTCTATTGATGATGGCGCACGAATACGGAAAAACCATGGCAGAACGCGGCCGCGGCGGCATGATCTTCATGTCATCGCTGGCCGGCATGCAGGGCAACGCGCTCGTCGCGGGCTATGCCGCGTCCAAGGCCTACGGCCGCATCCTCGGCGAGTCGCTGTGGGACGAGCTGCGGGAGCACGGCGTGGACGTGCTCGCCTTCAGCGCCGGAGCCACGCGCACGCCGGGATACGAGGCCACGCTGCCTGAAAAGGGCGGTGTTCCGTCATACCTTGTCCAGGAGCCCGAAGCCGTTGCAACCGAGGCGCTCGCCGTGCTCGGCAAGGGGCCGAGCAGGATCTCGGGCACGGCGAACAAGCTCACCGCGAATGTTTTCCAGCGGCTTTTGCCGCGGCGCCTGGCCGCATCGACCATGGGGCGCATGATGCGCAAGATCTACGGGCGGAAGGAGAAGAGTTGAGATTGCCACCTTCGCTTTACTTTCAGTAAAAATAATGTACAAAATTAATAGAGGGATTTAGAAGAGAAAGAGGCTTAACGTAGAAAAACAAGAGGCTTGAAAACATGAAGTATTTAAAACGAATTGCCTTTGATCCCAAAATCATGGGCGGAAAAGCGTGTATCAGGGGCATGAGAATACCTGTTTCCTTGATTGTAAACCTGGTCGCAAATGGCATGACTGCACAAAATATAATCACAGAGTATCCTGACATCGAACCTGAGGATATCAAGGAAGCACTTCAATATGTCTCATGGCTGGCAACTGAGGAGCATTATCCTGCTACAGGGCCCAAGTAATGCAATTCATTGCAGATATGGGGATTTCCCAAACCACCGTCCATTGGTTGAGATCAATGGGGTATGACTCAGTACATCTGCGAGATGAAGGACTCGGTAAAATTTCCGACAGAGACATCGTGTCAAAGGCGATTGCGGAAGAAAGAACGATTTTAACTTGTGATCTTGATTTTGGCGATATCCTTGCTGTGTCAGGCCTGACATTTCCCAGCGTCATCATCTTCAGGTTAGAAAATGCGATGCCGGAAAATATCAATAAGCGATTAGAAGATATTCTGAATGAATCTTCTAATGCACTGGAAAAGGGAGCGATTATCATTGCGGAAGAATCAAGACATCGCGTTCGCTTTCTACCCATTTGACTCCATCAACATCCCCTGAAGAAAACCAAATTATTATTATTAAAGGCGCGGAGGACGTTGCATATCGACGCCGGTCATGGCCGCGCTGATTTTCCACAGCCTTTCCCCGGCAGCCGGGTCTTTCCTGCTCACGCTCGGGGTCTTCCATTTCCAGAACCTGTAATAGCCGCCGGTCATGCCCTCGACCTCGGGTGAGGCGGCAAGGTGAACCGCGGGTTTGGCCGCCCTGTCAGCGCCAGGGAAAAGCCTGTTGATGAAAAACGTTGCAACGGGCCCGACCACGCCGGGGCTGCGGGCCGCGATGTTCGAGGCCACGGGCCCCGGGTCAACGGCATTGACCGTCACGCCCGTGCCCTGCAGCTTTTTGGCCAGCTCGATGGTGAAGTAAACAATGGCGAGCTTCGAGCGGCCGTACGCGCTGAGCCACGAGTAGCCGCGGCGCAGCTGGATGTCGTCGAGGTCCAGCGACACGATGCGGTGGCAGTCGGACGAGACATTGACGATGCGCGCGGGCGCGCTTTCACGGATGCGCCCCAGCAGGCGCAGGGTGAGCTGGAACATGGAAAAGTAGTTGACCGCCATGGTGAGCTCCACGCCGTCCACGGACTGCTCCCTTTCCCTGCTCACGATGCCCGCGTTGTTCACGAGAATGTGAAGCGGCCTTCCCCACGACAGGAACTCCCGGGCCGCGAAATCGACGTCGCTTCTCGACGCAAGGTCGCAGAGCAGGACATCGGGCGCCCTGCCGCCGCTCTCGGCCGTGATTTCCCGCTTGACCTCGAGGCATCGGCGCGGGCTGCGGCCCAGGAGCACAAGGTCCGCCCCCAGCCGGGCCAGCGCCTTTGCGGCGGCCCGGCCGTGGCCGCTCGTCGCGCCTGTCACGAGGGCGACCTTGCCTGCGAGAGGTTGTGTGGCGAGCATTGTTCCTCCGGCGCGCCGAGGGCGCGCAGCTACACCGGGTTTTGTTTGTGGCGCGCAGCT
>JBDRLK010000680.1:0-6148 GCA_043813155.1 Pseudomonadota bacterium
CCGAGCCAGCGGCGGTGCCTTGTAAACGGAAAGCGCGTCCACCTGCGCCCCCATGCAGGGAGGCTCCCCGCCCCTGTGCAGCGACGGGGTCGACAATGCCATGGCCCTGCTCGGCCTCATGGGCAACGAGTCGCTGAACAAAGCGATCGGCGAAGACGGGACCATGAACATCATCATTGAGCTCAACGGGTACGACGATTCCGGGTGCCCGTTCAACGTGGATTTCCTCACGGGTATCAGGCTTTCAGGCAACCCGGGCTGCGTCAACGATGAAGGCTGCGAATATGCCGTCAGCGAGGACTCGTTCGACGGAGATACGTGCATTCCCGTTTCCAGCGTGGGCAATGCATTTATCTGGGACGGCGATCTGACTGCCGGCGAAACCGGAACGACCACCTACATGTTCGACGCCGTGATCGTGGGCCTGCACATTCTCATCCCGGTCCTTCATCCCAGGATCGAGGCGCAGGTGCAGTTTTCCGGCGGCGAGCCGTCGGCCGTCGACGGCGTGCTGGGAGGCATCATCAGGAAACAGGATTTCTTCCACGCTTTCGAGGTCATCCCGATCGAGGAATATCCCGAGGGCGTGACCAAGGCCGAGATCCTCGAGATGTGGAACAATGCCTATGACGCGGGACAGTTCGAGCTGGACTTTGACCTGGATTCCGACACCGTAGCCGAGTCTTCCTCCCTGGGAATAATCTTCACATCCCTTCCTGTTTCCGTCAACGGCACCATGCCGCCGGAATGAGCAGCGGGCTTTCAAGGAAGGCGTCGGACCATGAATTATGAATGTGCCCCGGAATTTCGACCTGTCCCGACAGGAACATAAATTCACAATTCACGCTCCGGCCCCTGTTTTTAAAATGCCTGTTTACAACAGGCTGAATATCTATTAAATTTCAGTTTAGTTCATGAGTAAGATACTATCTGCAGTCTCCGTGGCGGGTGGTCTTTTCGTGAGTGCATGCAACACGTGCGGCGGCCAGGGCGACGCACCGGCTGCCGTGAGTGATCCCCACACCGCTTCTTCCTCCGTCGACGAGTCCGAAGCTGTCGACGGGGAGGAGGAATTCTCTCTTTCCAAGCACGACTGGAACGGAATAAGGGTGAATATGACGGAGGGGCAGGTGAGGACCTCTCTGAAACAAACGGGGTTCGGTCTCATCCCGACGAGAAAGATGGCCTTCCTGACCTTCGATCCGGTCCTGCAGATCATGCACGTGTGGAAGAAGGATGAAGATCTCTCGTCGATAGTTCTCATGGAAACCCGCCGCAACGAGAGGGTGCTGAAAAACGTGTGGGGTGTGCATTTCGTATTCATCAAGAACAGGCTTTTCCAGTTCTCGCCCCAGTATTTCGCCGGGCCCGTTGAGCTCGTCGAGCCCGACGATGAATACGTCCTTCCGAATGACATGGAGAACAAGCTGCGAAGGACTTTCGGCACTCCCAATGTTCTCGACGGGAAGCTGGATGTTGTTTACCCCGACGAGAGAGGAAAGAAAAACGAGCGCTCCTGCATCTGGGCCGACAAGACGCTGACGGTCATCTTCAGAAGAATCAACGATTCCGGCATCGAGAGGTACTCGCTGGTTTTCGTTTCCCCCGAGGGAATGAAAAGCGTGGAGAAGTATCTTGGCAGATCACTCAAGTCCACGAAAAAACGAAGCGACCTGGAAGAAATCACTTTCTAGCGAAAAATCATATCCCGAGGACGGGCAGGGGAGGCTTTAGCCTCCCGTTCTCTCTTGCGTTGGGTAGGGGAGGCTTTAGCCTCCCGTGCCTTGATTCAGGCGCGCCAAGGGCGCGCAGCTGCGTCGCCCCTGCCCCGGATTTCGAGTACGCTATCTTGTCTCGTAGCGCTTGATGATGTCCTGCACGAGCGGGTGGCGAACGACGTCCTTTCCGGTGAAATAACAGAACGCGATGCCCGGGATTTTCTGAAGGAGGACGTTGGCGTCGATGAGCCCGGACTGGGCCTTGGGGTCCAGGTCGACCTGCGTGATGTCCCCGGCGATGACAGCCTTGGAGTCGAACCCGAGCCGCGTCAGGAACATTTTCATCTGGGCGATCGAAGTGTTCTGCGCCTCGTCGAGAATGATGAAGGACGAGTTGAGCGTCCTGCCTCTCATGAAGGCAAGGGGAGCGACCTCGATGACGCCCTTTTCAATGAGAGCGCGGCTCTTGTTGATGTCCATCATGTCGTTGAGGGAGTCGTAGAGCGGGCGCAGGTAGGGATTGACCTTTTCGATGAAGTCGCCGGGAAGGTATCCCAGCTTTTCCCCGGCCTCGACGGCGGGGCGCGTCAGGATTACTCTCTGGAACTTTCTCTGCTTGAGGTACGCCACGGCCATGGCCACGGCAAGGTATGTTTTCCCGGTTCCCGCCGGGCCGATGGCGAAGGTGAGGTCGCGGTGCCGCATGGCGTCGATGTATGCCTTCTGGGCCGGGCTCCTGGGAACGATGGTCCGCATGCCCGGGGCGTGAAACACGATGTCCCTGTTCATTTCCTCCACGGGGGCGGAGGGCTCGTCGATGAGCGTGGCCACGACGCGGCCCAGCTCCAGGGATTGAACCGGTTTGCCGGCATTGCAGAGCGCCTCGCACTTTCGGATTATTTTCGCGGCGCTCTCGACGCCGGCCGCGTCTCCCTGGATGAGAATTTTATTCCCCCTCGAGCTCATGCAGACCTCCAGCGCGTCCTCCATGGCGGCCACGTGATCCTGCTCGATCCCGAAAAATTGGACGAGAAATGTCGGATCTTCGATTTCCAGCTCGGCGATAGTGGCGCCGTTTTCCTTTGTCTTCCCGCCCTTTCGCTTGAAGGATTTTCTCATTCACCCTCTCCTATGTCTCCTATAACCTGGATGACGACCCTGCGCTTCCGGGCCTTGTTGTCGAAATCGAGAAGCACGAGCTGCTGCCACGTGCCGAGAACCAGCCTTCCCTCGACGATCGGCACCGTGCAGGAAGGCCCGACGAGCGCGCTGCGGACGTGGGAGTAGCCGTTCCCGTCACCCCAGGCCGCGTCGTGATCGTAGTGCTGGTCCCTGGGCGCCAGTTTCTCCACCGCCCTTCTCAGGTCCTGCAGCACCCCGTTTTCGTATTCTATGGTCGTGATGGCGGCCGTGGAGCCGGGCGCGAAAACGACGACAGCGCCGTCCCTCACGCCTGTTTCCGACACGAAGTCATGTACATCCCCGGTGAGATCGTGGATATCCGTGCCGGACGTCCCGCTTTTCGTGATTTCAAGGCTTCTAACCATGGCACCCCTCGCTAGTGGTGTTTTTCTATCCATTGCAGCGTCAGCTCGATCGCCTGCTCGCGATGCCTGTCGTCAATGAATGTATGATCGGCGCCCTCGATCAGGACAAAGTCCTTTTCGGCTTTTATGGCCTCCCAGATGATCCTGGATGATTCGACGGGGACGAGCGCATCAGCCGAGCCGTGGATCAGGAGCGTCGGGCAGCGCAGCGAGCCGGCGGCGGCAAGGACGTCGTGGGTCAGGGCATCATCAATGAAATCCCATTTTATCCTGTTTCCAACGAAATCGAGCATGCCCGCTTTCTTCCACTCGGCGACGTGCTGCGGAGGAAAAAAGTCGAGGAGCTGCTCGGCCCTCGAGACGGCGGCATAGGTCACGAGCGACGCGACGGCAGGGGCGGGCCCTTTTGCCGCCTCGATAATCGCCACGGGCGCCCCGAGGCTCGAGCCTACGAGGCTGATGGAAGAATACCCCCTCGCGTCCACATGGGCCAGCACGGCTTCGAGGTCCTCCAGGCGCCTCGAAATCGTCGTGTCCTCGAATGCGCCGTCCGATCGGCCGCGTCCCCTGAAATCAAACCGCAGGCTCGCAATGCCCCTGGCGTGCAGGGCGCGGCACAGGGCGATCTGTTTTGTCCCGTCTTTATTGGAAAGCATGCCGTGGCAAAGAACAACGCAGTGCCCTTCATCGCGCTGCTGCGGGGGAACGTGCAGCACAGCCGCTATGTTTTCTTCCCTGTTGTTCGTGAGCGTGATTTCTTCGGTAGTGAAAGTCATAAAGGGTGCACGAGCCTTGAGATAAATAGAAATAATATTCCATAGGCAGGTAATGTCAATTGATTTCGAGTTTATGGGTCCCTCGGCTTTGTCTGGAACGCCGCCTTCGGGATGACACCTGATTCGTCAAAGTAGTGCGGCCCTTTATGGGCCGCCCGGGCGGGGTTAAAGCCCCGCACTGCTTCCTACTCGTTCACGTAGCCGAGGATTTTCAGCTGCTTTTTCAGCTCATCGTCCCATTCGACTTCCTCGACTTCGACGTCGAGCGATTTTTCCGAGAGGAGTGTCGTGGATTTCCAGCTGCGCTTGTCCGGTGCGCCGTCGAACATGCCCAGGAGCGTTCGCATGTACCGAAGGGTCGTGGGCCGCTTTATTTCGAGGTTATCCTTGCACTCCGGGCTTTTCTTCAGGTCGTAGAGGAAGGTGTTGATCGGGCCGTTCATCTGGAGCTTGGTGTTGCCGCTCCAGACGCCCATCCTGTCGCCCTGGTGCGTGGAAAATCCGGCGTGGGGGAACGTGTTGTCCTGTCCGAAGATTCCCGGAAGCACGGATACACCCTCCACGTAATCCGGGATATCGAGAGCCATGGCGTCCAGCATGGTCGGCACGATGACCGCGTGGTCGTGGTTCTCGAGGATTCTCTTCCCCTCGGGCACGGTGCCCTTCCAGAAAGCGATGAAAGGGACGTGAACGAGCTCCTGAAAAATGGAATGACCGTGGCCCACGGAGCCGTGCTCCCAGAATTCCTCGCCGTGGTCCGAGGTGATGATCATCAGCGTATCCTCGATAATGCCCAGGTCCGCCATTTTCTGCAGGAACCCCCCGAGGTACTTGTCGTGGTAGGATATTTCCCCCTTGTACAGGGCGCTGATCCGCTTCTTGTCCCTCTCGTTGACCTTCAGCTTGCCCTTCTTGATGTCCTCGAGCTGAAGGTGGGTCATTCTTGGATTGACGGGTCCGTCGTACTCCTTGTTGTCATAGAGCTTCAGGAAATCATCGGGGGGAGAGTAGGGCACGTGCGGATCGATCGTGTGGATGTACGCGAAAAATCGATTGTCCTTGATCTGCTCGATCCAGGCCGCGGATTTTGCGAACACGTTCTCCGCCTCCGTCACCTTCTTTTCCCTGATGTAATTCTCGTAGTAATCCCAACCTCTCTTGAACCCGAATTTTCCGGAAACATACCCGTTGGCGATGAACGCCCCGGTCTTGAATCCATGGCCCTTGAGCTCTTCCGAGATCATCCTGACGCTTTTTGACAGCACGATGTTTTCCGTCTGCGCCTTGTGCGTGTTCGGGTAAAGCCCCGTGAGCATGGTCGCGCATGAAGGCTTGGTCCAGTCCTCCACCGCGCTGAACCGTTCAAGGAGAGCGCCTTCCTCGGCGAGCCTGTCCATGACGGGCGTCTTGATGTTCCCACCGTAACAGTGCGTGTGGTCGGCCCGAAGCGTGTCGATCATGATGAGGATGGTGTTGCGCGCGACCTTCCTCTTCTTTCCCCTGACGACCTCCGGCGGCGTGGTGAAGTTTTTCCCTGAAACGTACACGGCCGGGCGGGCCAGCACCAGCTTGAAGGGGCCGGGGGACGAGCCGTCCCCGCCTTCCAGGGAGACGTCGAGTCTCACGATTTGATCGCCCATGTCCTTCAGGCCGATGCTGCGCGGCTCGAAGTTGACCGTGCTTTCCGGGGAAATGCTCTCGTCGAGAAGATTGACCGCCTGGCCCTTGTCCCCGGCGGCCCTGACGGCGAGCTTCAGCGGCGAGGGCGCGGTCTGGCCGGCCGCGGCCGTGGCCTGTGTTTTTTCCGGCCTGAGGTAAAAACCGAGCGTGGGATCGAGCGCCGCTTCAGGGACCTGGAGGTAATAGGAAAGCGTGAATCCCGGGTACAGGGCGAGCGCGGGAACCGGCTCGCCGCCGCCGTCGAGCGTTGCCTTTCCCGCAATGGAATTCTGAGTCGGAAGCGGAGACACCTCGCCGCTCCCGCCGCTGTCTTCCGCCAGGTAGATGTAATCAACCCAGGCGGCGTCGTCGTCGGCCGTACGCGCGGCGCCTCCCTGCCATCGAAGCAGCAGGGAGTTTTCCCCGCTCTGCAGCATGCTCCTGGGTA
>JBDRLK010000681.1:0-13891 GCA_043813155.1 Pseudomonadota bacterium
CATCTCGCCCGTCATCTCATCAAAGGAAACCTGCGTTATGGCAACCGCATCAGGATGGCTGTCTTCGAATGGAAAGCTTTCCTCGCACCAGGCAACGATGTTCTGGTTGCCTCCGGAAGCATTGTAGCCGCGGTTGGAGCAATCGCAGGACGTGATCCCGTCCTCGACGAACTCGATGTAAGCGCACTCCATTGCGTTCCATGGTTCGAAGGACTTTCTCACCGCGTCATAAAGGGCCCCGAAATCGGCCACATCCTCCGTGCCCTGCGCGTTAAGGGACCAGGAGACGCAATTGCCCGGCTGGGTGCAGTAAAGGGGCTCACCGTCCTTTTCCATGCACACCGCCCTGACCCAGGAAAATGCCGGCCCGGGGGAAAACAGCATCGCGGCGGCCAGGAAAAAAGAAAGCGGCCTGCTCTTCGACCTGCTCATGGTCACTCTTTCTTCCCGCTTTTGCTCAGCTCATCCAGGATCGACTCGATAAACGTACTGAGCGGCCCGGGTACGGTCAGCAGCGGTTTTCCCGCAGCGAGTGTTCCATTTGCTTCCTTGACAAGGTGAACGTCCGCGGGCGGCAGCACGGTCGGGGCGCCCGATTCCTCGTCAACGTCCACGGTCATCTTTCCCTGGGCCATGCCTGTAACGTACCACCCGGTCTTGCTCGAATGCAGAAAGGCGATGAACTTTTCACCTGTTTTGAACTTTGCCTCCCCGAAAACATAAACACCCGTTCCATCTCCCCTGCTGCCGCCAAGCGTGGTGATGTCAATCGAGGCGCCGCCGATTTTTTCCCAGCCGAACAGGCATTTTTCGATTTCCACGCGGTTCCTGGTGACAACAGTTCCGCCATCGACCTCGCTGCGCCTCCCCACAACAGTCCCCACCACGACGGCATCACTCTTCCGTACGAGGTCGGACAGGGACATCTGAAGAACGGTTGTCGAAGAGAGCTCGCGCGGCGAAGAGAGGAAAAGCAGCAGGAGAGGAATAAGTATTATGAGAATAGTATTTAATATCGATATTTTTTTCATATCCAATTATATAGTCAATTTACATGGTTTTTTCAACCTGGGGCCACCAACTGCCCGTAATGTTTCCATAATCGGGTCAAACCGCCTTACCGTACACCATGAAATCCCGCTTTTACTTTAAAACGGCAACATGCGGGCCACTTTTTCGGCTTTGGCTATTGAATTATTATCTGTATCCGTAATAATAGCAAAAAATGACGCATCCCTTCCAGATAATGATCGTTGATGATGAGCCCAACATGCTCAAGGTTCTCAGCTCGCTGCTCATGAGGGAGGGGTACGAGGTCCTCGATGCCCTGGAAGGAAAATCCGCCCTGTCCCTGATGGAGGAAAACCACATCGACGTTCTGCTGGCGGACCTCAGGATGCCCGGCATGGACGGCATGACGCTCATGCGCAAAGCGCTCACGCTCCGTCCCGACCTCCCGGTTATCATTCTGACCGCCCACGGCACGATCGATATCGCTGTCGAAGCGCTCAAGAAAGGCGCTTTCGATTTCATTACAAAACCTTTCGAGTGGAGAGAGCTCAAGCAGGTTATCTCCAAGGCCGTTCAGACGGCCCGGCTGTCGCGCAAAGACCTCGGCCTCGAGGTTGCGGCGGCGCCCCAGGCCGAAGGGGAGCGGCCGATGATAACCCTCAAGGGACTGCAGATCATAGGCTCGAGCCAGCCCATGTGCCAGATCTATGAAGTCATCCACAGGGTCGCCGATACGCCGTCCACCGTCTTGATCACCGGAGAGAGCGGAACGGGCAAGGAGCTCATCGCGCGGGCCATTCACAACAAATCCAAATGGTCGTCGAAACCGTTCATCAAGGTGAACTGCGCGGCCATTCCAAGAGAGCTTCTCGAAAGCGAGCTTTTCGGCTATGAGAAAGGCGCATTCACCGGCGCCGTGACGTCCAAGCCCGGGCGATTCGAGCTGGCCCACGAGGGCACGCTGTTTCTCGATGAAATCGGAGAGATTTCGCTCGAGATGCAGGTCAAGCTCCTCAGGGTGGTGCAGGACAGGGAATTCGAAAGGGTGGGCGGGCTCAAGACGGTAAAGGTCGACACGCGGCTGATCACGGCCACCAACATCGACATCAGGAAAGCCGTTGAAACGGGGGCGTTCAGGGACGACCTGTACTACAGGCTCAACGTCGTCAACATCCACCTGCCCCCGCTGCGCGCCCGCCAGGACGACACGCTGCCCCTTGCGCAGTATTTTCTCAAAAGGTTCAACAAGAAATTCGAGAAAAACGTTACCGGCATTTCGGGGGAGGCCGAAAAGCTGCTCACGAGCTACCCCTGGCCGGGCAACATTCGCGAGCTCGAAAATTTCATGGAACGTGCGGTCCTCTTCGACAACAATGCAATCATCGAAGGCGATGATCTTCCGGAAGAAATCCAGATCCCGCCCTCCATCTGCGGGGAAGACGGCGCCCTGTCGAAAGACGTGCAGGTTCACGGGCTGAAGGAGGCCGTCAGGGCCGAGACGAGTAAAATCGAAAAGGAATATATCATGAAGGCCCTCGAGCAGACGAAGGAGAACGTCACGAGAGCCGCCAGGCTGCTTCAAATCAGCAGGAAAAGCCTGCAGATCAAGATGAAGGAGCTTGGCATCCGGGAGGAAATGCAAAAAGCGGGTGGAGGAGGCCAGACGGGTAACGGAAGCACGGGAGGCTGAAGCCTCCCCACCACTTCCCCGGGGCAGGGGCGGCTTCAGCCGCCCATCGGGGTAGGGGTGGCTTCAGCCGCCCATGAAGAAGGAGAACAAAAATGAAAAGAGCGACTATCAGAAAAATGCTCGTGACCTGCATCTCAGCCATCATCGTCTTCGCTTTTTCTTGCAAGAAGAAAGAAGAAGTCGCCGTGCAGGAACCGGAGCCGCAACAGGAAGAGATCACCATGGAAGAAAAAATGAATCGAAGTTTCGAGGAGTTTCTGAGCTTTTATATTGCTGAAGTCAAAAAGCTCGACAAGGAGGAAAGCCTCGCTGCCTGGCAGGCCTACACGGAAGGCAAGGACGAACACTACAAGGCCATGGAGGAAGCCGCGATCAAGAAAAAGACGTATCATTCCGACTCCGAAAAATACAAGCAACTCAAGGAAATAAAGAAATCGGGCGCGATCGTCGATCCTCTTCTGAAGCGCCAGCTCGATATCATCCACAACGATTTCCTGGCGAACCAGCTGCCGCCGGATCTCATGGAAAAAATGGTCAAGCTTTCCACCGAGATCGAGAAAACGTTCAATACGGCCCGCGGCGTGGTGGACGACAAGGAATACTCGCGCAACGACGTGGTCGAGGTGCTGAAGAACTCCAAGGACAATAAGCTGCGCCGGAAAGTCTGGGAGGCCCACAAGGAAGTCGGCGTCAAGGTCGCCGACAAGCTCGTCGAGCTCATCAAGCTCAGAAACGAGGCCGCGAAACAGCTCGGGTTCGAAAATTACAGGGAAATGCAGCTCATCCTGCAGGACTACGATCCAGAAGCGCTGAACTCCATTTTCAAGGAGCTCGCGGAAAAAACGCAGGAGCCCTTCACGACCTACAAGGCGGAGCTGGACGAGAAGCTCGCCAAGAACCTCAAGATCAAGAAAACGGACGACCTGAGGCCCTGGCACTACGCGGACCCGTTTTTCCAGGATGCTCCCCAGTTCACAAAGATCGATTTCGACAAGTACTTCCAGGACAAGGACCTCGTGGAAATCGCCGCGTCCTATTTCAAGAGCTTCGGGCTCGATATTGCTCCGGTGCTCGATCGCAGCGACCTCTTCCCGAAAAAGGGCAAGAGCGAGCACGCCTTCTGCTTCACCATCGACAGGGACGAGCCGGACGTCAGGGTACTGTGCAACATCGTGCCGAACGCGAGCTGGATGGACACGCTCCTTCACGAGCTCGGCCACGGGCTCTACGACAGCTACTACACGGAAGACATGCCCTGGAGGCTGCGCGAGCCTGCGCACATTTTCACGACGGAAGGCATTGCCCAGCTTTTCGGCGAAATGTCGAAAAACCCGTACTGGCTCAAGGAGATGATCGGCCTGAGCGACAAGGAGGTCAAGAAGATCAAGGAGCAGGTCCTGAAACAGAAAGCGCTGGGACGGCTCATCTTCGCGCGCTGGAGCCTCGTAATGTATCATTTTGAAAAGTCCCTGTACGAGGATCCCGACCAGGACCTGACCGCCCTGTGGTGGGGCCTCGTAGAAAAATACCAGCAGGTCAAAAGGCCGGAAGGCAGGGAAAAGCCCGACTGGGCGACCAAGGATCACATCGTGGCGGCCCCGGTGTATTACCACAACTACGTGCTCGGACAGATGTTCCAGGACCAGCTCCAGGAAAAAGCGGCCGGGCTTGCAGGCGAGACCGATCCGCTCAAGGTTATTTTCAAAGACAAGCCCGAGCTCGGCACATTCCTCATCGACAATGTTTTCAAGCCGGGCGCCACCAGGCCCTGGCCGGAATTCGTCGAGGCGTCCACCGGGAAACCGCTCGGTGTCGACTCCTACATCGGCTCCCTGACCTGGGGCATGGAAGAGTAGGGCGCATCTGTTTCGGCCGGGCAGGGGCGGCTTCAGCCGCCCGTAAAAATCAAGATTGGGAGGCTAAAGCCTCCCCCTGCCCGGAAGCGAATAAGGGGAGCGGGAAAAAATGGAAAAAGATAAAAACAAACCGGTTGAAGTGTTTTACAGGGTCCTTTTTCCGGAGCGGCAGGAGCACTACGTGCAGGCTCGGGCGGAAAAAATCAGTTACGGCGGAATGCTGATCATGAGCAGCCGTGATCTCATGGTGGAATCCCTGATTGAAATAGAAATGATCGTCGACGCCTCGGAAGAAGCGGAAAAGCTCAAGCTGCTGGCGGAAGTTAAATGGTCGAAGAAAGATGAGAGCTCCGGTACATTCTCTGCAGGCGTGTTCTTCCTGCTCCCAACGGCGGGCAGGATGTTCCAGCTCTTCAAGGAAAAAAACCTCAATATCATCCGGAAATGATAAGCTGTCAGCTATCAGCTTTCGGCATTCCCGCCGCCACGATTGACCGTGATGGAGGTGGTGGTGAAGCTGAAAGCCGATAGCCGATAGCCGAAAGCTGAAAGCTGTTTCCATTGCCATTTTGACAATATTGGTGTATTCGGCTTGAGAACATGACAATTTAAAGGCCGGCGGTCGGGGTTTTTGGTGGTATTCAGGGGAATAACGGCCCAGGCACGAGTATTGCTAAATATAATAACATAGTGCTGTGCTAAAAGCCCCTTCCCAATCCAATTCTACTGATTGGGCGGGGCCTGTAGCGCCGCCCAATTGAAAAATCATGTGGAAAAAACTGGCAGGCGAACTTTTAGACCGTTACATCCTGGTAGTGGATGGGATAATCATCGTGCTTCTGGCCGCGTTTGTCGCGGCCGCGGTAGACCAGGTCATCAGTGTGCGGATTGACAATATCGTGATGAAATTCAAGGCCGGAAAAGGGGACAAAACAACCCAAGGCAAAACAAGGCCGGCGAAGCCTCTTAATAAAGTTCGTCCCTACACGTTCATGAAAGTCGACGGCAAGGCTATCCTGGCCAGGAATTTCTTCGACTCCATCACCGGTCCCCTCGATGAGGACCAGGAAGAGTTCACCATGGAGGATTTCATGCAGGATGAGCCGGCCTATGAAGGGACCGCCCTTCCTCCCAAGTGCAGCATGGGGCAGGTGGCCGTGGTCGGGCTGTTTGCGAGCGACGACCCGGACTGGTCGTTCGCAGCCGTTGAAATGAACAAGAACACGGAAATCCTATCGATCGGCGACGGTTTCCAGGGCCACGTAGTCAACGATATCTCGTGGAAATACCTCTTCCTGTCGCCCCTGGGCAGCACGAAGAGCTGCTACCTGGACATCTGGAAAGAGGAACTCGAAGGGGTCGGCTCGGCGCCGCCTTCCCCGATCGCGGGCAGGATATCCGAAAAGGCGGCCCAGAACGAGCCCGGTGAGGACCCGAAAAAAGACAGGATGAACCTGCAGAAGATGATGAACAAGTCCATCGACAGCGTTTCCGATACCGAGAAGAACATCGACAGGCAGCTCATCGATTATTTCATGGAGAACAAGCAGATGCTGATGCAGTCCGGAAGAATCCTTCCCAATATCGTCAACGACGAGATCAGCGGTTTCAAGGTGTACGGCATCAGGAAGACGAGCCTGTGGGGAAAAATCGGCATCCAGAACGGCGACATCATCAACTCCGTAAACGGTATCTCCTTCACGGGCCCGGAAGCGGCATGGCAGGCCTGGTCAAAATTATCGGGCTCCGAACACCTGACGGTCAATATTTCCCGTCGGGGGCAAGACATGAATCTCGACCTCAATATACAATAGGAGAGTAATGATTAGTACGATCCACAAAGAATCGACCGCCCGCAGGCTGAGCGTGCTGATCGCAGCGCTTGCGTTCTCCGTTGCGGCCCCTGAAGCCGGCGCGCAGCCGGGCAACGAGGACGAGGAAGGGAAAAAGCCGCCGGCTGTGTACAAGGCGATAACCAAGCCCAAGACGATCAACAAGGCGAACACGGAAAATGACGCTTCGTCGAACATGCGCAAGACCGTTCCCATCAAGCCGTCCATGAAAATTCCGCCGCACTTTCCCCATCCGCCGGCGGACTATGACTCCACGCCGCCCATCGACCCTACCGGCACCGGCTACACTCCCCCGACGAAAAAAGGCCAGCCCACTCCCCCCTCGACGTCAGGCAATCCCCAGGGCGATGAAATGGGCGGCTCGGGCGGCGGCGACCAGCCGAAAGGCCTGTCCGGCCAGGGAGGCGGCGCCGGCGGATCAGGTGAAAAAACAACGCTCGGGCTTTCATCGGAAGAGGAATTTGACATCGGGGTAAAGTACAAGAAGAAGCCCAAGGGGTTCAAGTTCAGCTTCAACATCGAGGATTACGACCTGGCCGAGCTCATCAAGGCCATTGCGAAGATCACGGGGAAAAAATTCGTGCTGAGCGCGAAGGTCAAGCAGAACATCAAGGCCACGATCATTGCGCCCACGCCCATAACGGCGAGCGAGGCATACCAGGCCTTTCTGAGCGTCCTGGAAGTCAACGGGCTCACGATAGTCCCTGAAGGGAAATTCCTGAAAATAGTCGATTCGGTGGGGTCGGCCTCCCTGGCCGTTCCCACGTACGGCATGGGGGCGGCATACCCCACCGACGACCGCGTCGTCACGAGGATACACAAGCTCGAGTTCGCAAAAGCCGACGAGCTCGCCCAGGTCCTTAGCAAGTTCAAGTCCAAGGTCGGCGACGTGACCCCCTACGGGCTGACCAACTCGCTCATCATGACGGACTACGGCTCGAACATACAGAGGCTGATGAAAATCATCAGCGCCCTGGACATTCCCGGCACGGGCACCAAGATCTGGGTCGAGCCGATCAACTATTCGTCGGCCGAAGACCTGGCAGGCAAGCTCCAGGAAGTCATGGAAGCGGCCGGCATGACGGATCAGAAGGGCAAGGGCGGCGGGCTTGCCAAGCCTATACCATTGTCGCCCAAGGGTCCGAAGGGCCAGGGCGCCCAGGCGGATATGCTCGAGGCTATGGAGAGCGAGGCCACGGTTTCTAAAATCATTGCTGAAGACCGGACAAACGCGCTGATCATCGTGGCGACGAAAGGGGCGTACCTGCGCGTCATCGAGCTGATCAGGAAGCTGGACATTCCCATCCCGGGCGAGGGAGAGATTCACGTTCACTACCTGCAGCATTCCGACGCCGAGGAGCTTTCCAACACCCTTTCGAGCCTGACGCAGGGAGTCAAGGGAAGAAAATCGAAAGGAGCGGCCAAGGAGGCAGGGGCTGGCGAGCTCTTCGAAGGGGAGATAAAAATCACCCATGACAAGCCTACAAATTCTCTCGTCATAGTGTCCACGACGCGCGACTACGCGAGCCTGCGCAAGGTCATCGAGAAGCTCGACATCCCCAGGCGGCAGGTCTTCGTCGAAGCGATCATCATGGAGGTCACGCTCGTGAAGCAGAGAACGCTGGGCATGTCGACGCACGGCGGCACGGCATCGAATTTCGGCGGCCTGGACGAAAAAGGCCTGGTCTACGGCGCCAGCACCTTCAGCGGGCTTTCGTCGATCCTCATCGACCCGACGTCGCTCATGGGGCTCGCCGTGGGCCTCAGGGGGCCCGAGATCACCGGAGCCGAAGGAATCCTGGGCACCGGGATAAGCATCCCCTCTTTCGGGGTCACCATCAATGCGCTCCAGACCAACAACGACGTGAACATCCTTTCCACGCCCAACATCCTGGCCACGGACAACGAGCAGGCCGAGATCACCGTGGGCGGCAATGTCCCCATCCAGCAGGGATTCGGCGGATGGGGCAGCATGCTGGGCGCCGCCGCAGGCCAGGCCGGGGGGACCTCGGGCCTTGCGGGGCTCGCCGGCCTGGCCGGCGGCGGAGGGTACGGCATGGGACCCATGGTTTCCGTTGGCAGGCAGAACGTGGGGCTGACCCTGCGCATCACGCCCCACATCAATGAAAGCGACCAGATCCGGATGGAAATCGAGATCGAGATAAGCGAGGTTTCAGGCGAGACGGACCTGGGCCCCCTGATCGACCAGCGCATGGCGAAAACAGTGAGCGTGGTCAAGGACCAGCAGACCGTGGTGCTCGGCGGGCTCATCACGGACAACGAGACGGAAACGATCGACAAGGTGCCGTTCCTCGGCGACATCCCCATCCTGGGCTACCTCTTCAAGAAGAAGAAAAAGCGCATCACCAAGCGCAACCTGCTCATATTCCTCACGCCCTACATCATACGGGACGCCACGGACTTCCGGGCGATTTTCAACAGGAAGATGGAGGAGCGCAGGGAATTCATCGAGCAGATGACGGCCTTCAAGAGCGGGGACTACGAGGCGGCCGTCGACTACACGAGAACGAACGGAATCGTCGAGGAGATTCACAAGACGTTCATCGAGTTGGAAGAAGAGCAGATGATGATTGACCAGCTCAAGCTCAATCCTCCTCCCGAGCACCTGGCCGTCGACCCGATCGACGTGCTCATCAAAGAGGCTCTCACCGCTCCGGCGTCATCGTCCTTCGTCGATGAGGGATCCGTCGATGAGGGATCCGTCGGGGAGGGATCCGTCGGGGAGGAATCAGTGCAGCCGGAGCCGTCGGTACAGTAGCGGGGACATGGCATGAACGACCAGTTTTTCGAACAGTTGGTGCAGCGCAGGGGCCTCATCCCTCCTGCGAAGCTCACCGAGCTCCAGGAGAAGAGCAGAAGCTCCGGAACGAGCCTCGCGGATATTGCCCTGCAGAGCCACGCCGTATCCGAGACGGCCCTCCAGCAGGCCCTGTCCCAGGAAATCGGCCTTGCCTTTATCCCGACCATCGACAGGGCGCGCGTCCCGGGCGACCTTCTCGTCCGGATACCGATCAGTTTCGCGCGGGCCCACAAGTGCATTCCCGTGGGCGAGGATGAGGACAGGGTTTTCATCGCCATCGCGGACCCGCTGAACGTCAGCGCCGTGGACGATCTCAAGACCATCCTTGAGAAAAAGGTCGAGGTCATCGTCGCTCCTTCCGATGAAATCAACGCCGCCATCAACGACCTCTACGAGCGCAGCGGAGCCGGCGACGAGCTGGGCGACAAGCAGGAGGACCGGGAAGAAGAGCTGACGGATATCCTCGACCTGCAGGACGAAGCGCCCATCATACGCTGGGTCAACAACCTGTTCGCCCGCGCCGTGAGGGAAAGGGCGAGCGATATTCACATAGAGCCCTCGGAAAAAGAGGTCAAGGTCCGCTACAGGGTCGACGGCCTTCTTTACGATATCAAATCGGCGCCCCGGACGTACCTGCCGAGCATCATCTCAAGGGTCAAGATCATGTCGGGGCTGAATATCGCCGAGAAGCGCCTTCCGCAGGACGGAAGAATCTCACTGAAAATCGCCGGAAAGAGCATCGACGTAAGAGTTTCGACAATTCCGACGAGCCAGGGTGAACGGTCCGTCATGAGGCTCCTGGATAAGGCCACCGTGCTGCTCGACCTGAAGGATCTCGGGTTTTCATATAAAAGCTTCGCCATCATGGAAAGCCTGATCTCGCGGACGCACGGCATCATCCTCGTCACCGGCCCCACGGGAAGCGGCAAGACGACGACGCTCTACAGCGCCCTGAGCAAGATCAACAAGCCGGACCTGAACATCCTCACCGTGGAAGAGCCCGTGGAATACGATCTCAAGGGAATCAACCAGATGCAGGTCAACCCCAAGATCGACCTCACGTTTGCCGCGGGGCTCCGCTCGTTTCTGCGCCAGGACCCCGACGTGATCATGGTTGGCGAGATCAGGGACAGGGAAACGGCGGAGATCGCCATCCACGCCTCGCTCACGGGCCATCTCGTGATGAGCACGATTCATACCAACGACGCCGCCGGCGCGCTCACGCGTCTCGTCGAGATGGGCATCGAGCCGTTTCTCGTAGCGTCCTCCATGCTCGCCATGCTGGCTCAGAGGCTCGTTCGCGTAGTCTGCGCAAGCTGCTCCGAGCAGTTCCATCCCACGGATGACCAGATCGCGCAGATCGGGCTGACGCCTGAAAAGATCCTGGACATGTGGGCCGAGAAGAGCCGCAGCCACTATTTTCTCGGCGTGCACGAGCCCACACCGAAGTGGTGGGGAGGCGACGTCACCATCTTCAAGGCGAACGGATGCGAAAAATGTTCTTCAACCGGCTACCACGGCAGGACCGGCATTTACGAGCTTCTCATGATAACGGACAGGATCAGGTCGCTCGTGCTCAAGAAGGAGGACTCCAACACGGTCAAGCACGCGGCCATGGACGAAGGCATGCTCACCCTGAGAGAAGACGGCGCGCTGAAGGTCCTGCTGGGCGTCACGACGCTGGAGGAGGTCATGAGGGTAACGCAGGAGGAAATCGATTAAATGGCTTTGTTCGGCTACAAGGGCGTCAGCGCCTCCGGCAGCTCGGTCAAGGGGAGCATGGAAGCCGAGACCTCCAGGGACCTCAAGACACTGCTCAAGAGGGAAGCTGTCTTTCTCACCGATTTCTGGGAAATGGGGGCGGATCAGCTCAAGAAAAAGTCTTTCTCGCTGAGCACCTCCATCAACCTGAGGCCCGGCGGAGGGATCGGCCAGGTGGACATGACAACGGTAACGCGCCAGCTCGCGACGCTGACGCGCGCCGGGATCCCGCTCGTCGAGACGCTCTCGGCCGTCATCGACCAGGCCGACAAGCCGGCCCTCAAAGTCATGCTCACGGGCATCAGGAAGAACGTGAACGAGGGCGAAAGCCTGGCCGACGCCCTTTCGAACTATCCGAAGCATTTTACCAAAATTTACATCAACATGGTCAACGCCGGCGAGCAGAGCGGCACGCTGGAGCTCGTGCTCGAGAGGCTCGCGGAGTTCATGGAAAACCAGGCCAAGGTCAAGGCGAAAATAATTTCCGCCATGGCCTATCCCATCATCATGGTCATTATAGGCACGGCCATCCTCGGCGTCATGATGGGCGTGGTCGTCCCGAAGGTGACGGTTATCTTCCAGGATTTCGGGCAGGAGCTGCCCTGGTTCACACGGTTGCTGATTTTCGTCAGCAAGATCATCAGCGGCTACTGGTGGCTGCTCCTTCCCTGCCTGATCATCATGGTCGCTGCTTTCCTGGTGTGGAAAGGGAGCGACAAGGGAAAGCCTCATTGGCATAAGATGATGCTCCGGCTCCCGGTGTTCGGGGAGCTCATCCTCATGCTTGCCATGGGCCGCTTCGCCAGGACCCTCGGGACCATGCTCTCCAGCGGCGTCCAGATGCTCCGGTCGCTGGAGATCACGAAGCATATCCTCGACAACATGCAGCTGGAGGAAGTGATCGACGGCGCGATCGTTTCCGTCAGGGAAGGCGTGCCCCTCAATGAGTCGATACTGAAATCGAAGCTGTTCCCCCCGCTCGTCACGCGGATGATAGCGATCGGCGAGAAAAGCGGGCAACTCGAGAACATGCTCACGAACGTGGCGGAATTCTACGAGTCCAGGACGGACGCGAAAATCGTGATGTTGACGTCGATGCTGGAACCCATACTGATCCTGGTCATGGGTCTCGGCGCCGGCAGCGTGGCGTTCTCCATCCTGTGGCCGATATTGAAGATGAACCAGTTCGTGACGTAGGAGGTTCGATGCGCACACCTGGCACGCATGACCCGGGCAGGCCAAGGGCCTGCAGCTACGACAAAGGAAGGAAAAACATTGTTCTGGCGGAAGAAAAAATTCATATGCGTCATTGAGCCCCGCAGGAAGAAGGCCAGGAAGGCGGGGGGCCGGTTCCTGCGGATACGGAATATCGTGATCATCGTGCTGGGCCTTTTCATCGTTATCTGGTCGGTCGAGTACGAGAAGAACAGGCTGAAACGAAGACAGGCCGCGGTGGATATCCTGCGCCTGCAGGAAACCGCGGACGAATACCTATGGGAAAACGGCAGGTGCCCCAAGGAGATCGAGGATATTGTAAGACCGTCGAGCGCGGAGGCGAAGAAAAAGCAGCCGAACTGGATGCGCGCCATCCTCGACCCGTGGGGGAAAAAATACGAGTTCATCTGCCCCGGCAAGAAATACCAGGGTTCGGTCGATATCATCTCGTCCGGCCCGGACAGGAGCTATTACACGATCGACGACGTGAAGATAAATTGACGCGCCAAAAGGGCATGTAGTGCGGGGCTTTATGCCCCGCTCTCGTTGCAGGCGGCCCATAAAGGGCCGCACTACGGACCCTTTAACAAGACGGCTAAGAGAGCGGAGGAAAAGATGAACAGAATGCTACGGAAATGGAAAGAGCGGATAACCGAAATGCAGCGCCGCGGCCGCAGCCAGCGCGGTTTCACGATCATGGAGATCATGATCGTCCTGCTCATCATCACGATCCTGGCCACGGGCGTGACCATCGCCGTTATCCCCGCGCTGGGCAAGGCGAAGAAAAGAGCGACCTGCGTGCGCATAACCCAGGTGCTCACGGCCGTGGAGATGTACTATGCCGAGACAGGGGAATGCCCCTCCATGGATGAGCTGAAAAGCGAGAAATCGCTGAAGGGCGACCCCGTTGACGCCTGGGACCAGGAATTCAAGATCGAATGCACGAGCGACGACGTGATCGAAGTCGTAAGCAGCGGCAAGGACAAGAACTTCGGAACCGAGGACGACCTGAACTACGAGCAATGCAAGAATATCACGAAGAAAAAGGAATAGGGCCGTCTGCGGGGCGCGAAAGCAGCGGCATGACCTACATGGAGATCATGGTGGCCATCGCCATCGTGGCCCTGGTGGCTTCCGGCGTTATAGTCGGGTTCTCATCCCTTTCGCGCTCGCGGCTCAAATCCTCGGCGTACCTCATCATCGCCGCGGCTCAGAGGGGTTTTTCATACGCCACGGCGAGAAACGAGCACGTCAGGCTCACTCTCGACCTCGACGAGAACACGATCCTCTTCGAATCTACCGAAGGCAAGCTCCTCATCGACAAGAAGAAGCTCGAGGAGGAATACATGGAGCAAGAGGAGGAGGAAGAAGGCGACGAAGAGGATCTCGACGTGGGCGAGGAGGCGGGCTCCGGCGGACCCTCGGGGGATTTCGACCTCGGCGTAAGCACGCTGGCCGAGAGAATCAGGGACGGGTTTCACGCGGGGGAAGTGCCGAAATACAAGCCGCCCTCTTTCCTGCCCATCGGCGGGAGGGCCTTTGCGGAGAGAAGCCTGGAGGGGGGCGTGAAGTTTTTCGCTGTTTACTCGCAGCTTTTCGAAGATGAAAGAAGAGAAGGAAAGGTGTACATTTATTTTTTTCCGGACGGAACGGCCGACCACACGGCCATTCAGCTCCAGGCTAA
>JBDRLK010000682.1:0-3293 GCA_043813155.1 Pseudomonadota bacterium
CTACCCGGGATTATGAGTTTGATTCACGGGCGGCTGAAGCCGCCCCTACCCAAGACATAGGATTGAATGCTTACCGCGGCTTCAGGTACTTTTCCATCAGATCGAGGTAAGCCTTGCTGTAGAGCTGGTAGGGCGGCGCGCCGGAAGCGACCGGGCCATCGAGGTCCACGGGTACGAATCGCGCCCCGGTGCCGGCTGTCTTGAATCCGTTGCTCCAGCTCCATGAAAACGGCTTTTCATCGAGCGTCTCGATCTCAATGCCCGCAAAGATGGGCGCGATCCGCTCTATCTCCTTCCACACGGCGAAGCTGTCGGAGGGCGGCTCCAGGGCCGAGCCTTTTCGCAGGAGCTCCGACAGGACCTGCCATCCCTCGCGGCCGCAGCCCGGCTCGAACGCCCTGCCGACTCTCTGGACGCGGCGCTCGCAGCTCGTCAGCGTGCCGCTCGTCTCCACCATGGTGCACAGGGGCAGCACCACGTCGGCAAGGCCGGCCGTTCGCGTCACGGCGGTCTCCATGACCACGCTGAACTCGGCTTTGTCCAGCAGTTTTTCGTACCTCGCGTCCACGCAGGGGTCCTCGCCGAATATCAGAAGACCCTTGATTTTTCCGCTGTCGAGCGCCTCGCGAAGCGCGGCCGCGGTCTTTGCGCCTTGCAGGTCGAGGGGCGCGCCCCACGCCCCGGATGCTTTCGCTGCGTCCTCGTACCCGGGCAAATGTTCCGGCGTCATGCCCATGTCCCTGGCGCCCTGGGCATTGCCCGAGCTCTCCAGCAGGATGATCCCGCTGCCCGCTTTAACGTTCCCGGCGTTCCCGGTCAGAAGCATGAGGTTCACGAGCGCCCCGAGGTCGCCCGCGCCGCGCCCGGCCGGGCTGTCCAGCCCGAACAGGGCAACGACCTTCGCGTTCCTGTCGCCGACGAGCTCGGCCGCCTTCACGATGCTCCCGGCCTCGACGCCGGTTATGGCGGCCGCCTTTTCAGGCGTGATCACGGCAGCGAATGTCTTCCACTCTTCGAACCCCGTCGTGTTTTCGCCCGTGAACGCCTCGTCGCCGTTCCCGCGGTCCAGCACGGCCCGGCCCACGGCCGTCAGCAGCGCGCCCTCCGTGCCCTTTGTCGCCTCCAGGCGCAGCGTCGCGAACCTGTCGAGCAGCCTGCTCGTCGTTCCAACCACGATGAGCTTCGCGCCGCCTCGCACGGCCAGCCGCGCGAGCATGCCGGCAACAAAGTTTTCCTCGTCGATGTCGCCGCCCGCGACCAGCACAACGTCCGCGTTTTCGAGAGCCTCGAGATCCGTGGTCGAAGCGGTCGCGCCCATGGACCGGCGCACGGCATCGCCGTCGCCGCCCGCGGCCAGCTTCGTGAAGCTTCCCACGTTGCTTGTTCCCAGCGACAGCCTGGCAAGCTTCTGCAGCAGGTACAGCTCCTCGTTGGTCCTGTAGGGAGCGCCGAGCACGGCAACGCCTTGGGGGCCGCGGCTTTTCGCGACTGCGCTCAGCCCTTCCCAGGCCGCCGCGACCGCATCGTCCCACGATGCGGGCTCGAGCTTTCCGCCCTTTTTCACGAGAGGCTCGCGCAGGCGGCTGCCGTCCATCATGTACTGGATGTTGTACCGTCCCTTGACGCACAGGTAGCCCTTGTTCGGGCTATTGCGGTGAAAATCGAAACCATCGCACTCGCCCGCGCTTATCCGGAACAGGTCCACGGCCATCGCTTCCACGTCCATCCTGCAGCCCACGGAGCATGCATGGCAGGTCGTGAGCGTCCTGCGGGAATGAACGGGAAGGATTTTCTCGAAGAAGGGCGGCCGCGAGATAATGGCGCCCGTTGGGCACGCGTCCGCGCAGTTGCCGCAGGAGATGCAGGTCGTTTCCTGCAGGGGCTTTCGGAGCGCGGGGTGGACCTCGGTTTTAAACCCCCTGCCCACGAATCCCAGGGCGGAGATCCCGAGCATCTCGCCGCACGTCCTGATGCACCGGGCGCAGAGGATGCACTTGTTGTTGTCGATCCTTATGAAGGGGTGTCGGTCGTCGATCTTTCCCCTCCTGACCTCGCCCTTGAACCTCGAAATGTCGACATGGTACTCGTCCGCGATTTTCTTGAGCCGGCAGGTCAGCTGGACCTGGCAGCCGCACTCCAGGCAGCGCATGGCCTCCGGCTTCACCGAATCGCCGGACAGGCCTTTCGACACTTCGTCGAATCCCCCGATCCTTTCCTGTTCGTCCATCTCGACGAGCGGCCTGCGGTCCGCTTTTTCCACGGCCTCCCATTCCCGCTGCGGAATGCCGTAGTAGTCCCTGCTGCTGATGAACTCCGACGCCTTCCTTGTATCGGCTTTGCCCGCTGCAAGATACTCTTCAATGCTCAGCGCGGCTTTCCTGCCGTGGGCGATCGCGCCGATGACCACGTCCGGGCCCGACACCACGTCGCCGCCCGCGAAGACGCCGGGCACGTTCGTCTCCAGCGTTTCCTCGTCGGCCACGATGGTTTTCCACTTCGTGGTGTCGAGCTTATCCCCTTCGTCTCCCCCGATGCACGCGAGGGACGGCTCCTGGCCGATGGCCGGGAAAACAATGTCCGCCGGGAGGAAGTACTCGCTCCCATCGATGGGAACGGGCCTCCTGCGGCCGCTGGAATCCGGCTCTCCGAGCTCCATCCTGATGCATCGAAGACCCCGCAGCTTTCCCTGCTCATCCCTTTCGATGCCGACCGGCGCGGCAAGCAGCTGTATTGTTACGCCCTCGGCCTCGGCGTCGTGGATCTCGACGGGGTCCGCCGGCATCTCCTTGCGCGTGCGGCGGTACAGGATGACGACCTCGTCCGCGCCGAGCCGCAGGGACGTTCGCGCAACGTCAACGGCCGTGTTGCCTCCTCCAATGACGACTATTTTCCCCTTCACCTTCCTGTGCCCCTCGAGCTCCTGGCCCATGAGAAAGTCGAGCCCCTGCACCACGCCCTGCGTGTCGTGCTCGTGATCCACGCGCATGGATTTCGAATTCAGCGCTCCCAGGGCAAGAAACACGGCTTCATACCCGTCCTTCTTGAGGCTCGCTATCGTGAAATCCTTTCCAAGCGCCGTTCCCGTCCTGACCTCGACGCCGACATCGGTCGTGATGAACCCGATCTCCCTGTCCAGCACGTCCCTGGGAAGCCTGTATTCGGGAATGCCGTAGCGAAGCATGCCTCCAAGCCTGGGCAGCTGCTCGAACAGTGTCACGCCGAAGCCCTTCATGCGAAGGAAATAAGCGCAGCTGAGTCCCGCGGGCCCGCCGCCGACGACCGCCACCCTGCGG
>JBDRLK010000683.1:0-2570 GCA_043813155.1 Pseudomonadota bacterium
GGAACAACGTTTCTGGCGACGGGTGCAGCGCGGACTGCCTGTCCAACGAAACGTGCGGCAACAATTACGTGGACTGGGCCGTGGGCGAGGAGTGCGACGACGGAAACAGGGTCCCCCACGACGGGTGCGACGAGAACTGCCGCAACGAGGGGTGCATCGTGGACATCATCCTTGGGACGCTCCCCCTCAACATCACCGTCTCCAGGCTCGTCACCATCGCCGGCAGCGGCGACGAGGAGACGGGCTGCGCCGGCGACGGGAGCGGCGCCGAGGTCGTTGTCAGGCTGACCGTCGCGGTTGCGGACGCCGACCTCGAGGTCATGATCATTCAGACCGGCGACCACGCCTTCGGGCTCTACACGGCCGGCGGCGACGGCGCGGCGTGCACGGACGACCCCTATGACTGCATCGATCCGGGCGGCAACCCCTCGGCTTCCCGGGTCTACGCGGACATCCCCATGGCGACCTACTACATCGTGGCCGAGGCGTTCAACCAGGCGTCGGCGGCGGACGCCTGGATATTCCTGACGCTCAGGGGCGCCTTGCCCGAGTGCGGCGACGGCAACCCGGACCCCGGCGAGGTGTGCGACGACGGGAACACGGTCTCCGGCGACGGCTGCAGCGGCGACTGCCTTTCCAACGAGACCTGCGGCAACAATTACCTGGACTCGATCATCGGCGAGGTGTGCGACGACGGCAACACCGTGGGCGGAGACGGGTGCAGCGCAAACTGCCGGTCCGACGAGACCTGCGGCAACACCATCGTCGACACCCTTGCCGGAGAAGTGTGCGACGACGGCAACAGGCGCTTCGGGGACGGGTGCAGCGGCGACTGCCTGTCCGACGAGACCTGCGGCAACAACTACACGGACTATGCCGTGGGCGAGACGTGCGACGACGGGAACCTCATACCCGGCGACGGGTGCGACGAGCTGTGCGAGCTCGAGCTCGAGCCGTGCCACGTGGACGAGGAAATCGGCTACCTCGTGCCCGGCGAGGCGGTCTACAGGACCATCGACATCAGGGCGAGAACGGACGAGTGGCTCATGTACTGCTCGGGCACCGTCGAGTCGCGCGGAAAGGAATACGTGCTGGTGTTCCAGACGGACCAGTACTTCGACATCGACTTCACCTGGAGCCAGTCCGGCCAGCACGCCTTCGGCCTGTACACGGACACCGAGGTCAGCGAGACCTGCGAGGCCCGCGGCGGGTGGTGCTTCGTGCTCGGGCCCGACGAGTCGGGCTGGGTCACCTACGTGGGCTGGCCGCCCGACACCTACTACCTGATCATCGAGGCCAAGGACAACGCGCTGGCCGGCGTCGTGGACTTCATGCTGAACGCGCACGGGTGCCTGTCCGACGAGAACCTGGGCTCCCTGACAACGACGCCGTCCACGGTCAACATCGACACGTCGGGCGGCTCCAGTCTCTACGAGCCCGGTTGCACGGGCTTGAGCGGCCGCGAGAGGGTCATTCGCTTCAGGGTGGACGCCGACCGGTCGACCGTGGTCCTGAGCTACTCCCAGACGGGCGACCACGTGTTCGGCGTGTTCGACGACGCCGGCGGGGAGTGCGACGAGTACCAGGTCACCTGCTACGACCCCATGGGCTCGCCCTTCGGCTCCACGAGCTTCACGCGCATGAGCGCGGGCGAATACATCCTCATCGTGGACGCCCACGACCCGGGCACGGAAAGCCCGGTCACGGTCTCCCTGTCGATAGCTCCGTAAGGGCGGGGGCCGGGCCCCCGCCCTTACGGCTTGCCAATTGCGAAAAATGAGTTAGAATGGAATCGATATGAGAAAGACAATACATTTGATGATGGCCATGGCGGCGCTTCTCCTGTTTACCTGCCTTCCCGGGTGCTACAGGGCCCTCCTGGCCGGCGACCCCGAGGGCTATGAGCAGTGCATCGAGGTCGATATCAGCGTGAACCGCTCGCTGCCCGAGGTGCTCATTGCGCTGGACCGCTCGAATTCAATGCTTTACGACGGTTTCTGGGAGGAAACGCGCAACGCGATCATCACCATCACCACGACCTACGAGGACACGATCATGTTCGGGCTCATCGTTTTCCCGGACCTGGAGTGCATCACCGAGACCGACACGACCAAGTGCTCCTCCGGAAGGCCGCCCGTTGTTGGAAACGCCCTTCACAACGGCGGCGCCATCAAGTCCGCCCTGGAAGGCATGTCGACGTGCGGCGGGACGCCGGTCGCCCACACCATGGCCACGGCCGCGCAGTACCTGTACGACAGGCCGCCCGAAAACCCCAAGTACATCCTCCTGGCAACGGACGGCGCGCCCAACTGCAACGAGTCGCTCGATCCCTACACGTGCACGTGCACCTGCACCAACGCGTCGGAATGCGCACTGTGCGACAACGAGTTCCAGCCCTTTCCGGGCAACTGCCTGGACGACGCAAGGACCAACGCAGCGCTGGGCCAGCTGCGCCGCGACGGAATTACCACGTACGTGATCGCGCTTTCCGACGCTGCCCGCGAATGGGGCGACGTGCTGCAGTCCATGGCCGAGGCAGGCGGCACGGATTTTTATTTTGCGGCCGATCA
>JBDRLK010000684.1:0-11135 GCA_043813155.1 Pseudomonadota bacterium
CATGGCGGTTCAGACGATCGAAGATTTTTTCAATCACACGGAGAACGAGGACGCCACGTGGCCGTTCCACTTCGACACGAACCTGAGCTACGAAGAGAACAGGATACTCGGGGGCATCCAGATGGCCAACAGGTCCATCCTGCGCCAGTCGAGCACGAACCGCAACCAGGAGGGCATGGGAACGACGATCGTTGCCTTGTGCTTCTCGAAGACGCTTCCCCTGGCCTACCTCGGGCACGCGGGCGACAGCCGCGGCTATCGCGTCAGGGACGGTGAGATCAAGCGGCTGACCAGGGACCACTCCCTGATCAGCGACTTCGAGCAGGCCATGCCCGATATCAGCGAGGAGAAAAAGGAATCCATCCCCAAGAACATCATCACGCGAGCCCTCGGAATGCAGCCTTATGTTGAAGTCGAGCTGAACAAAGTCGATGTGCTGGAGGGCGACCTGTTCCTGCTCTGCTCGGACGGCCTCAGCGGCGCGAGCGAAGACATGGAGATCCTGAAGATCATCAAGGACTCCGGCTCGAATCTCTCGCTCATGTGCAAGAAGCTCGTCGAGCTGGCCAACGGCAAGGGCGGAGACGACAACATAACGGTCGTCCTGGCCCGCATCAAGGAGATCAGGGGAGAATCAAGGCCCGCGGCGGCCGATGACGACACCGTGGAAGTCAAGCTCGACCCCTTAAAAGGAGAATGAGATGAAGGTTTCAACTTCCCACGCCTTTCCCATCAGCGAGGACACGTTCTGGAAAGAGATTTACTTCAACGAAGAATACAACAAGACGCTTTACATCGAGCAGATTCACGCCGAAGCGTACGAAACCGTGGAATTCACGCAAAACGATGATGAAATCATAAGGCAGGTCAGGATCACTCCCAGGCAGGAGGCCCCGAAAATCATCACAAAATTCATCAAGGGCAAGCTGAGTTACCTCGAAAAAGGAAGGTTCGACAAAAAGGAGAAAATTTTCAGGTTCGACATCACGCCGTCGGCAATGACGGACAAGCTCACGATAAACGGCAAGGTTTTCGTCGAATCCCGGGGCGGGAGCATCACGAGGACAATCGACCTGGACCTCACGGCAAAAATCTTCGGAGTGGGCGGGCAGATCGAGAAATTCATCGGCGGGCAGATCAGGAAAGGCTACGACGAATCATTCCCTTACACCATCGAGTGGATCAAGTCCCACAACCTGAAGTAGGGGCGAAGAAACAGGGCCGGACCTCCTTCCCATCATGAAAGAAGCCCAGGTCAAATTCAGCCCCTGCGTCATCATCCCGGTTTACAACAATGAAGGCACGGTAAAAGACGTCGCCCGGACATGCATTGACCAGGGCCTCCCCGTTATCGTCGTGGACGACGGGTCAACGGACGGAAGCGGGGACAGGGTCGGGGACATGCAGGGCGTGACGGTGGAGAGGCTCGAGACAAACCGCGGCAAGGGGAGCGCGCTTCGCGCGGGATTCAGGCTGGCCGGGGAAAAGGGCTACACCCACGCCGTAACCTGCGACGCGGACGGGCAGCACGACCCGCATGAGATACCGCTGCTCCTGGAAGCCGCACGGCGCAACCCCCCGGCCATCATTGTCGGCAACCGCGCCATGGCAAAAGCCGGCGCTCCCGGCTCGAGCCGTTTCGGGAGGGCCTTCTCGAATTTCTGGCTCCGGGTCCAGACGGGAAGGAAGGTCGGCGACGCCCAGTGCGGGTTCAGGGTCTATCCCGTCGACACGTTCAATCTGCTGGGAACGAGATGCATGAGGTACGAGCTCGAGCACGAGGTTCTGGTAAGGGCCGCGTACAACAGGGTGGGATTCGTCGACGTGCCCGTGAGCGTCACGTACGCGGACAAGATCGTTTCCCATTTCAGGAAGCTGCGGGACAACGTGCGCTTCTCGCTTTTGAACGCGAGCCTGACGATCATCCGTTGGACAGGGCTCTTTCTCATCATGCGCCGCAGGGCCCTGCGCAAAAAGGGCTGGGTCCACCAGAAAACTCTCGGCACGCCGGCCGGGTACGCGTTTTTCCGCTGCATGTACCGGCTCACCGGGCGGAGGGTGGCCTATGCGTGGCTCCGGCTGATCATGGTGTACTATAATCTCTTTTCTCCCAGGCTCGCCAGGGAAGCAAGCGCGGCCTACCTGAAAAAGAGGTTTCCCGATGCGTCACCGGCGCAGATTCGAATGCTCAGGAAGAAGCACTTCCGGGAGTTCGCGCAAACCATCCTCGACAGGGTCATTATCGGCGCCAGGGGTTTCGACGACTTCAAGATAAGGAGCGACGGGATCGAGCACATCGAGGACGCGAAAAACGAGGGAAAGGGGATACTGCTTCTCGGGGCCCACATGGGCAACTTCGAGGTGGGCGGTTTTGCTCTTTCCGATACGGGCATGAAGATAAAAATCGTCGGCATAAGGAAAGAGCTCGAAAGGATAGGGAAATACCTCCACTCCCATTACAGGGACAAAAAGATTCCCATGGACATGCTCACGATCCGGGACGACGACTCCTTTTCTTTCCTGGAAATCCCCAAGGCCCTGGAAAGGGGCGAGATCCTCGCCATTCTGGCTGACAGGATGTGGGGAGAAAGCTCGGTTTCCTGCCCCATCCTTGGACACGAGGCCAGGTTCCCGGCGGGACCCTTCATGATAGCGTCGATCACGGGCGCGCCCATCGTCAGCTGGTTCGTCGTCAAGGACGCGCCCGACACGTATCACTTCTACGGCATGCCTCCCTTCCACGTCCCCAGGGCCCGCCGGAAGGAAAGGGAAAAGGTCCTCAAGCAGGCCGTTGGGAATTACGTGGCAAACATCGAAAAGATACTTCAGAAATACCCGTTTGCGTGGTATAACTTTTACGATTTCTGGGAGGAGGACTTGATGTGAATGCAAACTGCAAATTGCAAGTTGTAAAATTCAACCGCATGAACGCTCGGTCAGGGGGATTGCCATGAAACGGTCAGAAGAGAGCTTATCCCAAAATTCGCTCCGTCGCGAGGGCGGTGAGACCGAAGCGGATCTGCGGTGGCGCGGAGGGAGGGACGACGAAGGCGTACTTGCGGTACGTCGAGGCGGCACGACCAAGCACGCCGCGGATACGCGAGAGGATCGACGGCCGCAGCAGGAGCGGCATTTGGGGATACGCTCAGGGAAAGCCTTTGTCATAGGATTTCCCGCATCCTTCGCAAGCTCACTCCTGGAAGCGCTCTCACTGCACACAAAAAGACCCGTTGCCTTTCTGTGCCCACACTCGTTCATCCCTTCGGCGAAAATGTGGTCGGAGCATCTGCCCGCCGGGAGGAGAATCGAGATTTTGGAGGGAGAGCCCTTCCATATCGATTTCGGCCTGAGGGGGGACGAGTGGAATCGACTGCAGGAGGAAGTGGAGATCGTCTATCACTTCTTTCCCGTCAGCAATGACAGGGAAGCCGTGAGAAAGGCGCTCGTGGAGACTGTCGAGCTTTGCGAGACCGCCCCCAGGTTCAGGCATCTCGTACTCCTGAGTCTTTTCAGCGTGCGAGACGAGAGTGTTCGCAGCTCCCGCCCGGAACCATCGAATAGTTTCGGCGCCCCCTCCTCTCCATGGGCGCGCAGCGGGATTATCGCGGAGAAAATGCTTCATAACAGGAGAGGCGCCATCCCGTGGACGATTCTCCGGCACGGCGTTCCCGCCGCTGTTTCGCCCACGTTCATGCCCGGCAAGCCCACGAGCATTATCGACAGGGTGCTGCAGATCCTGGTCATTCTCCAGTGCCAGGTTGACATCAAAACACTGAAAAAAATCTCCTCCCGGCACATGTCGTTCACGCCCGTCGAAACCCTGGCCGAGGCTGCCGCGCTTCTGCCCGATAAACCTCACATGGCGGGGGAAACGCTCAACTTCTATTTCGACGGGACCTGCGACATCCATTTTCTGCGTCAGATCATAGGAAGCGTTCTTAACGACCAAAAGGTCGTGAACGAGGGCTTCACGACAAAGTGCCGGAAAGCGGCTGAAAAACTCATCGAGAGGCGGTGCGGGGATCTGACGCCACTGAGGCTCCTCGGTTACTGCACGACGCAGGGGCACTCGAAATGCGAAAAAACGGTCAGCTTCATCGAGGAGTGCGGCCTGGCGGTACCGCAAATCCAGAGCTTCCTCGTGCAGTCCATAAAAGCCAACGTGAAGAACATCGAGGAAGAAATCAAATCCATCGAGTCGGAAATGGAAATTACGGACAGCCTTGAATGAAAAGCCTTCAGCTTTCAGCCGTCAGCCTTCAGTTCCTCCGCCGCCGCAACCGCAGGCCTGCGGGCCGGTAATCGTTGCTTGTCATGCATGAAGAAATGCCCTGAGCCTCAATCGATGGGCATGATCGTCTGCAGGTAGCCCCACTCGTCGCCGCACCAGGTTCCCGGGGGGTCCCCGTGGAGCTCGGCCCTCTCGTCAAATGGACGGTAAGCCCCCGCATCCATAAGGCAGCCCGGACCGGGAGGCTCGTTGTGGACCAGGTCGGTGGCGCCGTAGGGATGGGCCAGGCCGAAGCTGTGGCCCAGCTCGTGGGCCGCCGTGTCGCCGATGATGTTGCCCAGGACCCTGATCGCCTCCGCGATCTGCGCGACCCTTGCCGCGTCACTGCCGCCGGGATACTCGCCCGCCACCACTTCCTGGTTTCGAACGGGGTCGAAGATCGTGTCGAACTGCGGCTCGGGATCGAGGCCGGCCGGGCAGACCACAATCCCGGGGCTGTCCTCGCTCCAGCACAGGACCGAGTCGATGAACACGCCGCCGTAGCCCCGGTGGCCGTCTTCCTGCGTTTCCGCGTTCACACCGCCGATACGGTCATGGAGCCTCAGGTTCCACACGTCCTTGCCCGGCGTGTTGTCGTAACCGAAGAGACCGATGCCGTTCGGGTCGGGGCCCGATATTTCGAGGGCAGCGTAACCTCCGGGGTAATAGTCGACCGGCTCCTCCGTCCTGAACTCCACGTTGATCCCGTTGTAAATCTGGCGCATTTTCCCGATGACCCTCTCTTTCACGTGAAGTGAAACGGCCCTGAGGCCGAACAGCTCGAGGGTGTCGATAAATCCATGCGTGAAATCCACGAACACGACCTGCTTGACCGGCCCGAGCTCGAAATCGATGTGCGTGGGAACGCCCTCGACCATGTCACCCCTGTACGAGAGAATCGGCGTCACGGTCCCGGAAAAGCTTCCCCTCTGGAACCCGAAATCCGCTGCGATGAGCCTGTCGTTCGTGTCCGTATCGACGATGGGAATAACGTCGTAGGTCACGTGCCCTCCGTCCACGAAATTGCCGATCAGCTCCAGGTCGGTCACCGCAGCGGGATCCCCGCCGTAGGGGATGGCGGTGCCTTCGATCAGCAGCGTCATGGTCTCTTCCGTGGTCGCCCCGATGAAGCCCGCCCCCTCGACCGTGAGCACGCCTCCCAGGGACGTCCGGGACGGGCTGATGCCGGTCACGAAGCCTGTGCCGAGATTGAAGGAGGCGGCAATCGCGCCGCTGCCCGTCACCGTACTGTCCGCATGCTCGTTGCGCAGCATGACCGTGCCTGTGAAGCTGCCCGGAACAATTCCCACGAGTGACGGGATGAAAAGGAAATAGCCCCTGGTCCTGTCGTTCTCCTCGACCAGGAGCACCGCCGTCCTGGCGCCGCTGATCGCGATCGTCCCGCCCGTCTCCGGCTCGAAGGTCCCGTCCAGGATCGCATGGGTCGTGCCCTCGCCGTCCCGGATGAGCCCGTCCCCCGAGACGCTCACGGCCGCGTTAAGGGTCACGTCAACGGGGCTGACATCGGTCAGGATCGGCGACAGCGCGGCGGCGATGTCGAACTGAACCGGGTAAAAAACCTCGTTGGCCGTTTCGGACGCGACCGCGATGCGAACGCCCAGGTTGCCTGAAAACGAGCCGCCCGGCGACCCGAACTGTCCCAGGAAGCCGCTGTCGGCCGTCAGGTTCAGCCGGTTCAGCGACGCGACCTCGGGCGAAGCCACGACCTCCACGTCCCTTCCGCCGTAATAGCCCGAGAACACGACCTCGACCTGCCCGCAGGCCGAATCAAACCCGCTGCCCTGGATTTCCATCGTTGAGCCGGCCAGCAGGGTGCCGGGGTGACTCACGCCGGAAATCGCGAGTTGGAGCGCGCAGTCATGGGGCGTTCCGTTTCCATTCTTGCATGCGACGGAAAGGGAAGCGAAAAGAAGGACGATGAGCGGCAAGCCTGCTGCGTTTTTTCGTGACATGTTTACCTTTGCGGCGTGACGCGGCCTTAAATCCAGCAGCCGGGACCATCCACGCCGGGCGGCAGGCATACGTCCCGGTTTACCCCGCCGGCATCCTCCTGGCAGCTGCACGTGTAGCCGTCCGAGAGCCTGCAGTAATCACTGAAATAATCGCAGTCGAGCACGCACACGCCGAGCAGATAGCCCGTGACCTCGATGCAGAAAGAATCAAAGGGGCAGTCAGAGCTTTCCGTGCACTCGATCCTGGCGCAGTAGCCCCCGGTCCACGGGAAAGAGGGCAGGCACGTCATTTCCTGCCGGCAATCCCTGAACGAATCGCACGTGTCTCCCGAATACCCGGAGCCGGATTGAGCGCAGCCCTGCCCTCCCTCGAAGACCTTGCACGAATAGCCTTCCCTGCAGGTGGACGAGTCCGTGCAGTTGTCCATGCAGTCGCTCTGCGATGCGCTGCCGCCGGGCGCCGGGCAGAAATGGCCGGCCGGACAGCTCCCGGGCGGATAGCAGTTATCGTCTATGCAGGAGGTGCCGTTGCAGACGCTGCCCGCATCGCACTCGGACGTGGACGCGCATGTGCTGCTGGCGGTGAATGAGAATTCCAGCGAATAGTCTCCGGTAGCGTCGCCGTATCCGTAGACTCTCACGTAATAATCCCCGGAAACCGTGATGTCCTGCTCCACGTGCTCCAGGACGCCCATGCCCGCCGACGTGTCCAGCACGCTCATGCCGTCGGTGCCATAGAGCTTGAGATCCAGGTCCCCGCCGTCGATGAGCAGGTCCGCATTCAGCTTCTGGCCCGCGTCGGCATGGACACGGTACCAGTCGTTGTCGGACGGGCATATCACGCCGTCGACCGTGGAAGGGCCTGAAACGTACGAGGCGGCGCCGTAGGTGTCGTTTGCCTCCCTGGAGTCGTTGACGCAGCAGGAGCCCGGGAGCACATCCACGATCATGTCGTAGGGCCCCGTGTCGTCCAGGATCCCGTACACGCGAATCGTGTACAGCCCGATGTCCGCCACGCAGGCCTGCACGTTTTCTTCATCGTCGAGGCTCGCCGACGTCTTGAGAATGCCCCCGTCGGGCTTGAGAAGCTGCAGGTCGATATCCGCCGTTCCCGCGTCCCAGCCGAAGATGAGGACATCGACGTCGGAAGCCGAGCCGACATTGATCGAGTAAAAATCCTCGTCGCCCGGGCAGATCATCAGGCCCGGGAACGTGCCGGCCGCGATGCCGGCCGCCCCTGTCCGGGTGTCATTGTCCTCGTACGTGTCGTCCGTGCAATCCCCGGTCCCGGAGCAGTCCAGGCCCGGCGGAACGCAGAGATTGACCATGCCGCCGCCCTTGGTCAGCACGTCCCGGCACGCGCCGCCAAGGCCCGCGCAGGCACCGTCGCAGGGCGCGGCGCAGAAGGGCGGCGCGGCCTCGACGCAGCCGCCGCTGGCGCACTGGGAATCGGAGCTGCAGCGCCCGCAGTAGCCGGCAAGGGCTCCCGACCCCCCGGTGATATTGAACTGCGTCAGGGGGCCGTCGACCCTGTGGTCGCAGAGCACGCCCTCCTCGTCGTCGTTGTCCGTCACCGAGATGATGTAGTAAACCGTCATGACCGTGGCCTCGTCCAGGCCGGGATTGGGAATATAGGCCGCGAAGTCGTTTCCGCCCGCCCCCTCGAACATGGCCTGGCTCATGGCCGTGACATCCGGTTTCTCCGGGTTGTCGGGCGGATCGAAGGAATAGTACAGAATCGGCATCTCCTTGATGCCCAGGTCGTCCGTTATCGTGGCGGCGACCTGGTAGTCCTGGTTGCTTGCCACCGTGTCGGGCGGCGGCGGCGCGCTGGAAACGATCTGCGGCGCGGCGCCCGGACAGTCGTCCTTGCTGACGCCCCTGAGCACGATCACGAAATCATGCTGCACCGGATCGTGGACCTCGTCCTGGGCCAGCAGCATCAATGTATAGCGGTCGTTGGCCTCGATCTGCTGCGTGCCGGGGCACCAGTTCCAGTCGGCAGTCTTGCCGGACTGGGTCAGCAACGCACCTTCTATTTTCGGTTCTTTTTCGTAGATGCTGATGGAGGAAGGATTGGAGTCATCATCCTTCACCTCGATGTGCACCTTTACGCAGGGGTCTCTCGAAAGGTCGTAGGTGCCGCCCGCTCCCGGCTGCAGAAAAATGGGGGCGGATGACGATGCAATGACCTCGATGTTAATTGTCGTCGTGTCGGACGAGTCTCCGGCGGCGGCCCTGAACGTGAACTGGTGAATCCCGATGTGATCGCTGGTGGGCGTCCACCTGAACGTCCCGCACTCGGCCCGGTCCTGATCGAGCTCGGCCCCGCTCGAAGGCAGGCTGGGAACCTCGAAGGTGATGGTCACGGTCTCGCCGCCCGCGCCCGTAGCGCACACGTCGAAAACGAGGCTGTACCCCACGTTGACGCGCTGATCATTCAGCTGGACAATCGAGATATCGGCGGACGAGCAGGCAAAGCACCCGAGCAACAGGGCGGAAACGAGAATATATTTGATTTTCATAATAGAAATTAATACATCAAATTCGGATAAAATTCAACTTAAGGGCGTGCTTCGCACGCCCGGCCATCAGCCTTCAGCCATCAGCTTTCAGCTTCAGGCCCTGAAGGGGTCAGACCGTGAATCGTGCATTTTGCACCTTTTTTTTATGCACTTTTTTCATAGCGTAAACCAGACTATGAAAAAAGTGCAAGGAAATCACCCCCAAAATGCGCGATACACGGTCTGACCCCCTACCGCTTGAGGGCCAGGGAGACGGTGATGCCGGTGCCGGGCTCGTGGAGGCCCGAGCCATGGATCTTGTAGGTTTCATTGAGCAGGTTCTCGAAAAGCATGGTGACCACAACCCTTTTTTTGTACTCCACCATTCCCCTCAGGGAAAGCGTTTTCCAGCCGGGCGTGCCTCCCTCCGGGATTCTCACGTCCGACTCGTCGGATGATGACAGCCTGTCCTGCTCCGCCGCGCCTCTCAAAAGCGCTTCAATGGAAAAACAGAAATCACCGCCGTCATCGTCATAATACCCGAGCGCGGCCGTGAAAAACAGCGGGGGGATTCTCGTCATGGGCTCTGTTTCACACTCCCCCCCGTCGCAGCTTTCCTTGTTTCCGCGAAGCCAGGTGATGTTCCCCCTGAGCCTCAGGCCGTCCACGCCCATGAGCCTGCCGAAATAAAAAACGAGCGACGCTTCCGTGCCGAGCAGCAGCGCGCTGTCCAGGTTTTCCGTGCGCATCACGGGCTTGTCGTCGATCTCCGTCATCCCGTCGTACGCGGCCGCGTTCTTGTCCAGAAGGTCCCTGAACCAGGTGGTGAAAAAGGCGACGTTGACATCAAAATATTTCCACCAGGCCCTGGCGTAGACCTCGAGCGTCTCGGCCCTCTCCGGTCCCAGGTCCGGGTTTGGAATTTCAAAATACGAGCCCATGTCCCCGAAGACCGAAGTCTCGCTCAGCTTGGGCGATCGATATCCCTCGGAAAAGGAGACTCCCGTGTTCAGGATGCTCTTGTAGGTGTAGTACAAACCTCCGCTTCCCGTGCCTCCCGGCTTGGAATAATTGATGTCCCCGTAGCCGGGCATGTCGGGGGAAAGGGCCGTGGTGTAGTTAAATCTCCCGCCTCCCCAGAGGTGCAGCCCCTTGAGGTATTTCTGGATATTCCACCTGGCAAGGACATAGACCTCGTAGCTCGTATAGCGCGAGCCCGATGGAAAAAGCGGCGCCTTGGCGGCCGGCACGCCTTCGTCGAGACGAAAGGAATGGGCGTCGACCCAGTCCGAGTAAATGTCGATGCCCCCGCTGAGCTCGACCTGCCTGTCGAGAAAACCCTTTGTCACCACGCTCGTAAAACCCAGCGTGTTGACTTCCACGACGTCCCAGGTGTTGCGCTCGATCACGTCGAGCGCCGCCGAAGCGAACCTGATGTCCTGCGCAATGTCCTCGTACCTCTGATAGGAAAGGGTCAACCTGTAGTCCAGGTCGCCGCCGTGGTCACCGATGTAGCGAACGTACCCCAGGTCCCTTGCGTTGTCATAGGTCCTGAGCCGGTTATTGGGCTCGAGCTGGTCCGTGCGGCCCGCGTCGAAGAGCCGCACCATGTACCAGCCCAGCTCCAGTGTGCCCGCGTCGAAGAGCCGGATTTTCATGTTGTAGTCGAAATCCGCGTCCCTGTAGCCCGTGAACTCCTGCTCGCCCACGTCCGGCCCGGCCACAAGGTCATTGAACTGCTTGTACGTTCCGCCGAACACGGTCGCTGCCCTGCTGCAGCTCCCGCCTAGTGAAAAATGGCCGGCGTAGCTCAGGTCGGCTGATGAGAATTTCCCGGCAAGCGCGGGCGAGAGCAGGGGCTTGTCGGAAAAGCGAGGGCTCTTGCCGTATATGCTGATCACGCCGCCGATGGCGTCGCTCCCGTACATGAGCGACCCTGGGCCGCGCAGGATTTCTATCTTTTCCACGCTGAAGGGATCGACCAGGTTGAGGTACTCGATGGGGCCCGTGCGCCAGGTCGAATTGTTGAGCTTGATTTCATTGAAGAGGATCAGGTTGTTGATGCCGATGACCCCGCGGATGATGGGCGCGCCGTGGCCGTGCGCCGTCTTCTGCACGAAAATACCCGTGGTTTCCTCCAGCAGGCCGGGAAGGGTTTCACCCGCCTTTCTCTGAATATCCTCCTCTTCCAGGACCTCCATGCTTCGTGGGGAATCGAACTCGTCGTCCTCGAATCCCAGGGCGGTTACAACCGTTTTGTATGCGTCGTCTTCCTCGCCGGTCTCATCGATCAACACATGGTCGTCGCTTGCGGCCGACTCCCCTCCGTGAATGACACAGACAAGTCCAATCGTCAAGAGAACAAATCCATGAATCCTGTTTCTTCCT
>JBDRLK010000685.1:0-6064 GCA_043813155.1 Pseudomonadota bacterium
TGAAAAGGGCTCCTTCAGGTTCACGTGGCCGTCGCAGCCGGCCGGCGGAAAGCCGATGGCGTGCTTTTCACAGTCGGCCTCGAGCTGCCGCCAGTCATATCTTCCCCAGGACATGAGCCTGAACCGGGAATCGCCGATCCAAGAGAGAAAATCCGAGTATACCCCGGGAAACCGAGCGGCTTGGTCCACCTGTTTCTGCCTGATGGACGTCAGGGAGGTGCAGAACCCGCTCAGGACAGGATTGAGGACAGGCCTGACAAACTTCGCAAACTCGTCCGTCACCTCGAACGAGGACTCGTCGAGCCGCACCGCGCCGATCTCGATGATCTCCATCTCCTCGACGCCGGAGCGCCTCTCCCAGCACGTTGCTTCAAGATCTACGACAATGTACTGCAATTATGACCTTCTTTCGCAAGGTCTTTTCTTCAACCTTCCCTTCGCTGTCCGCCCTGTACAGCCTGGCCAGCATGGGGAAAACCGTGGCCATGGGAAGGGGCACGGGAAACCTTCCCTGCGTGATGACGCCGGATATTCTCTCCATGTTGTCGTAAAAGCTTTCCTTCATTGCGGCAGGCTCTCCAGCAATTCCCCTCCCTCCACCTCCGTCACCCTCGGTTTCCGCGCCGGCGAACAGCGCCTCGATCAGGCGGAGCTTTTCTATGAGCCTGGATTCGTCCATCGGCTGGATCAATGACCGCTCACGGCCGGAATGTGCCGGACAGCCATCCCGCGGCGAGCATGAAAAGAAACATACTACGCCATCAAGATTTTTTCAAATGTTTCATACAATATTGACAAGATTACCCTGAGAAATAGACTGCTAGGGATTGTTGTCGTGAAGAATGAACATCACACGCCGTTCGAAGACGAACGAGAGCATGCTGAAACAGCCGAGGCGGCGGCCGGGTGGGAGGCCATAAGCGAGTGGACGGGCGGGATCAAGCCCGAGGACGTCCAGGACCTCGTGTCCGTCCGCGAGCTGGAGCAGGTCTACCCCCTGCTGCACGCGCTGGTCGGGCGATCGCCGCGCGATTTTCTCGTGCGCGCGGCCGCCATGGAGGCGCTGGTCGCCGACGGGCGCGGCTGCTTTTTCGCGGGCGACCTGGACCAGGTCCTTTACTGGCTGGACGAGGACGCGCGGCAGTCCGCGCTCAGGGCGCTTCGGCGGAGCGGCTGGCTGTCCTACGATCCCGGGGAGGGGACGCAGATCACGGACCTCGGCCGCTGGGCCTACGACGTTCTCTCGTTCCTTCACAGGCGGCTGCGGGAAAGCGAGATACTGCCCACGCTTGCGGGCGTGCAGTACGCGCTGGAGATCGGCCTCGACCCGGTCCGCCACCTGCAGTCCATGCGGTCCCGGCTGATTCGCCTGCGCGAGGATATGGAGGCGGCCCGGCGGTCGCATTCCGAGGTCGTTCTGAAGGACGCCGCCGCAAAGCTGGGCTCTGCGCTCGACCTGTCCAGGCAGATCCGCGCCGTGATGGACCGCGTCCCCGTCTCCAACAGGCAGGCCCGCCGTATCGTCCAGGATATCCATAGCCTGCTTTCGCGCCTGCACGTGGTGGCCTCGGACCTGCAGTCCGCCATCGCGCAGGTGGGGCGCCAGTACCTTCGGCTGACGGCCGGGCTCACCGTCGAGCAGATCGTGAGGGCGCTCATGCGGCGCAGCCTCGGCGAGCTTGCCGCTCTCGGCCGTGAGGCCCTGCTTCCATTCCACGTCCCTCCCCCGTTGCTCACGATCGACGTCATGGCCTCGGCAGCGGAGATGCAGTTTCTTCGCGAGAGGCCGTCCGTCGAGCCCGTGCGCTGGGAGGAACCGCCGGATGCTCCGGTTCTGGAGGATGCGGCCGACGCCCCTGAAGAGGTAACGGCGTTTCTAGCCGATCTCGCCGCCGTGGCAGCGAAGGAGCTGCCAACATCGTTCAGGGACCTCCTTCCTAAGAAGGACAGCGCAACGAGCTTCCTGCGCGCCAGCCTCATTTCACTTGCCGGACAGGCAGGCGCCGGCGAGGGTGTCGCGGGCCGTCTCGGCTCCCTGCCCATCGACGTCCGGGCCGGCGGGGACGGGTGGCCCGATGCATTGGAACAGGCCCCTCTTTCGCGGCTGACCCCGGGCCGAGCGCAGCGCCGCAAGGAGAAGGAGGATAAACCCTGATGGACCGTGCAGCCCTGATCTGTGCCCGCCTGATCCGCGAGGGAGCGGTCTTGCGTGACGATATCTCGGACCTCGACCTGCCCGACCTGCGGCGCGAGGTTGAGCAGCGTCTTTCGGAGGTGGGGCTGGAGCTGGTCACGAGCGCGTACAGCGGGCACGTGGGCGTCCGCCTTTCCCCGGCCGTAACATCGGAGTCCGCCTTCGACGCCGCGTCCAACGCCGGGCTCGGCTCGGATGCCTGCGCCCTGCTTGTCGTCCTGTGGGCCCGCCTGGCGCTGCAGAAGCGCACGGCCGCGGACATGCGCGCTGTCCCCGGTCAGGACCAGGGCAAACTTTTTTCCCGCGACTCAGCCGAGGAGGCGCGCGCCTATACTCCCCGGGTCCGATTCGAGACCCTGATGCGCGAGTTTGGAAACATCATCGGCTCTCGCACGCACTTAAAAAGGCTTCTCACCCTGCTGCGGCGCCTGGGGTTCGTCGCGGGCCGCGGCGATATCATCGAAGCGGGCCCGCTCCTCGAGCTGGGCATTGACGGCGAGCGGATGATAGCCTTCATTCGACGGGGGGTCCTCGCGCAGCTGCTCGAAGAAAGAAAGACGAAGGAGCAGGAAAGCGAGGAGGCGTTTCCCCCAGAGCCCTCTATCGAGGACGAGGTGCTCGAGGCACTGGCGGCCATCGGCGGCCCCGCTTCCATCAGGCAGATCGAAAATGCGACCCGCCGCAGGCGCGCATCCCTGCGCCGGCACATCAAGTCTCTCGAGCAGGAGGGCAAAGTGAAACGAACCGGCGAACGCGCGGCTACGCGTTACCATCTCGTGGAGATTTCCTGATGTTCCGATTCCTCGAGATGTCTTTGCATGGTTGGGACTTGTGGCCGCAGGTCCGCTTCCCGCTCGGCCGGGACGTGGTCCTGGTGATCGGGCCGAACGGGTCCGGCAAGACCACGCTGCTCGACGCGGTCAGACAGCTCCTGAACGCCAGGCACCTTTCATCCAAGCGAAGGCTCCAGCATTACCTGCGAAGGCCCGACCAGCCCGCCCTGATCCGGGCCGTTGTGTCGAACGAGGCCCAGGAATCCTCTCCGCCGCCGTTCCATCGCGAGAGAATCGTCAGCCCCGAGGCGACCCTTGCATGCGCGCTGGTCCCGTCCAGGGCCGGGTCACCGGAAAAACGCTTCACCATCCTGCCCGGCAGACCGGGCGTCGATGAGATCAAGAAGCTTCTTCTCGACTCAAGGGAATGGCTCGGGCCCGAGCGCTATCACAAGGCTTTGGAGAACGCCGGGGTCAGCCGCAGCCTGATGAGCGTTCTGGCCATCGAGCAGGGCCGCACGAACAGCCTCTTCGAGCTGAGCGCCAGAGAGCTTTTCCTGCGCGTCCTGGACATGCTCGGCGATCGCGCGGTCCTCGAACGCTACACTGAAGCCAGGCGCCAATACGATGACACGCGTCGCGAGCTGCTTCACCAGACAGGCGCGCTCCAGGCAAGACAGGTCGAGCTGGAAAAGGTCCTTCGGGAGGTACGCAGGCTCGATGAACATGAAGAAGCCAGGCAGAAGGTCGAGGACCTCGAGGCGCGCCTCCCGGCTTCCGAGCTTCAGCAGGTCCTGAAAAGACACCGGGACATGGCGCCGACGCTGCAGGCCCTGCAGACCAAGGTGCGAAGAGGCGAGGCCGAGCAGGTCCGTCTCGGGGAGGAAACCGGGCGGGCGCGTGAAAAAGAAGCGTCCGCCGGGACCCTGCTGGAAGAGGCAAGCTCCGCCGAGCGCGCGGCCGTTGAAGAACGCATCAGGGCGGAGCGTGATGAAGCGCAGCTTTCCGGTGAGGCAGACAGGCTGGAGGCCCTTGCCCGCGAAGCTGACAAGCTTCCTGAAAGGGACATCGGGGAGATCGAGGCCGATGCCGAGGGCGCGGACCGCGAGCTTTTTTCTGCAGAGGAGGGCCTGAAGGCGGCTGAAAAAAAATCAGGGGACATCCGGCGGCAGCTGGAAAGGCTGGAAGCCGGGCTGGCCGTGTACCCCGGGCCCGTAATGGACACGCTGGAAGCGCTGCGCCGGCAGAGCATAAAAACCGTGCTCCTTGCCGAAACCGTGGAAGTGACCGACCCCGGCCTGTCGGGCGCTGTAGAAGCCGCCCTCGGCAATGCCCGCTACGGCCTGGTCGTCGATCCGAGGCACCGGGCGACAGCGGCGGCGCTGGCGCGCAAGAACGATTTCCCCGGGCCCGTGCACACGGGTCCCTCGCTCGAAGCCCGTGAGGCGGCGGGCCCGCTTTCGCTCGCCCCCGGGACCCCGGCATGGGTCCCGGCATGGCTCGAGGGCGTAAAGCTGGAGACGGACGGGACCTGGAGCGACGAACGCGGCATATGGGTGGCTGACCCCGGCAACAGGCTTCTGGGCGAGGCCGGCCGAAGGGAGTCGCTTGCAAGGGCTCGCAGGGAGCTTGCGGCCGCCGAGCAGGCCCTCGCGTCAGCGAAGCTGCGGCGAAATGAGGCCCGCCGGAAGCGCGACGCAACCCACGGCGAGCTTGAAGAGCAGCAGCGCCGCCTGAGAATCCTCGAGGAGGCGGAAAAGCTTCCCCGGGTTTTGCAATCACTGGAAGCGGCCCGTGAGAACGCTGAAAGGGCTCGCGTGAGAACCGAAGAAGCAATCGATAAGAGGCAAGAAGCTGGCTCGGTTCACGCTGAAACCCTCAACGCGCTTGCGCGTGCCGAAGAAAAGCAAACGAGCCATGTAAGGCTTCTCGATGGTGAACGCTCGTCCCTTTCAGAGATGGGTGAGCAGATGCTGGGCCTTCAGGAACAATTATCCATGCTGGAGGACAGGGTTTCTCCCGAGCTTCGCGCATGCGCCGAGAAGGGCGACCTCGACGGGCCGGACACGGTCAGGTCCGATCTCGAAAGAGCGGTGCGGCATGTTTCAGGGTTGGGAGATCCCCCGCTGCCTGAGGTCCGCGAGGAGGCCGGCCACCTGCGCGCAAACGTCGAAGAGCTCGAGACGCACGTGGCCGCGCGCCGGCGCGAGGTCGATCATGCACAGGCGGAGCTCGATGCCTGCCGGGAGCGGTACCTGGAAGTCATCTCGGGCGCGCTTTCCGACTACCGTAAAAGGGTCGAGGACGTGGCCGCGGTGGCCGAGGTAGCGATCGAGATGGAGCTGCCGCCCCTGACGAACGAAGACAGGGTCATTGACGAGGCGCGCATCAACGTGAGGTTCGGGTTTGATGGAAAGGACCCCCTGCCGCTGGGGGACCCGGCATTCAGCGGCGGCCAGCAGGTCATAGCCGGGATTATCCTGCTCATGGGCATGGCGGAGATCGAGGGCAGGGGTTTCTTCATGCTCGACGAGCCGTTTGCGCACCTGTCGCTTGACCGGGTGGACCAGGTGGGCCGCTTTCTTCGGGCCACGCGCAGCCAGTTCATCCTCACGGCCCCGACAACGCTCGACAGGTCCCAGCTCGACCCGGCATCGCTCGTGCTCGTCCTGCGAAAGAAGCGCGCCCGCGAGCGATACGCGCCTGTGCCCATCGTTGCGGAAGCATGATAAAGGCGAAACCGGGTAGAGCTGGGCGAAGCAATGATATGAGCCACGTGTGCAAATACTGCGAACGGCTCGAATGGAGCGACTGGAATCTTGACGGTTCCGTACGAACGCGGACGGCAAGGCGAATACCAAGGTGCGAGCTGTGCGGAAAGGAAAGGCCTCCGCGCAAGCCCAGACGCGCGGTGGGGCTCGAGATCGAGGCTGCTTCACCGGTGCTTCCTGCGATCATGGACCCCGCGGCGCAACGATTGGCGGGCAAGCTTCTTGCCAGGGCTGGGCGGAAAAACGCCGACCCCGGCAGAGTCGGAATCAAAGGCCTGCTGTCCTCTTCAAAGCTGCCGGCAAGCCAGGCTGAAGAATTGCTGGAT
>JBDRLK010000686.1:0-18609 GCA_043813155.1 Pseudomonadota bacterium
CTGGCTGGCAGAGGGCAACAACCGGAAGATGTTTTCAGGAAGAGTGTCAGAAAAATCCAAGCTGGCCATTACCCATTATAAGATCATGGATAAGAATCCGGGTTATACTTTGTTGGAGATTGAGCTTGAAACCGGACGTAAAAACCAGATCCGGGTGCACCTGTCGGAAATGGGCTGTCCGGTGGTGGGGGACTGGAAGTATGGAGCCGACGATCGTTACAAGAGGAGAATCCGGTTGCATGCCTATTATCTTTCTATAAACCATCCTGCGACAGAAGTGCCGCTCGAGTTTAAGAGCAAAATGCCCAAAGGTTTCCTGGTGCTCAAGCCGGAAAATGAGAAGTACAAGTGAACACGCGTTGACCCGGCGCTTCAAAAATAAGGATAGCTGATGATGGTGAGACATTCAGGGAGTCGACTTTCCCGTTCATCGGTATTCGGATATCCACAGGCTGACGGGGGGGGTAGCTGCCGGCCGAGCCTGTCGATTTACCTTTCACCAATCGACAACACATACTCTATGGCGTAGCTGCTGGCCCCTGGCCGGCCTCTGTCTGGCACGCCGGAGGGCGTGCAGCTACTCTCGAGCTGGTTCGCCCGTCGTGGTTGTGGACTCGGCAGCGTCCAGGGCCGGGCTGGTCGTTTCTCCCGCAATCGAGTGCACGATGGCGTTGAGCCTGATTCTTCCCGCGCCGCCGCCGCCGCCACCGCCGTTGTAGGTTTCACACCCGGGCGAGACGCCGTCCATGTCATGGGCGTGACTGCCGTTGCCGCCCGCGCAGCCGGAGCCGACGGCCGCCCCTCCTGCAGCCGGTTCGAGGCTCATCCGTCCCCTTTCGCCCGCGTTCCCCCATGTTCCCGAGCCTCCGCCGCCCGAGCCGCCGCCGCCGCCGTTGCTGGCAATGATGCCGCCGGTATGCGTGGTGATGGTGTGCGCTTCGAGAAGGATGGCGCCTCCGCTGCCGCCGCCCCCTCCTCCGCCCGACGACTGGGCCGTGAGCCCTCCCCAGCCGCAGGCATCGACAATGCCCCCGGCCTCCACGGTGATGGACCCCGGGGTTGATATCTGGAGCGCGCCTCCGCCCGGGCCTCCGTACCCGCTCGTGGGAGAGGAACCGTTGTCTGCGCCCCTGCCGCCGCCGCTTCCGCCGTGGAGGGGCGTGAGCAGCTCATTCGCGTACGGGGCTCCGGGCGGGCCGCCCGCGCCTGATGATCCGCCCTGCACGCCCGTGGCGCCATGTCCCCCCGTGCCGCCGAAGCTGCCGCCGCCGCCGCCGCCGGACGTGTAATTGGAGCCGGTCGCGCCGTCATGGCCCGCGCCCGGCCCCTGACCCGCGTCCCCGCCTCCGGGTCCGGGCCGGAATTCCTCTATCCCGTCTCCCGTGATGTGAATGGCTCCCGCCACCAGCGTGCCTTGAATGCTGACGTCCTCGCAGGACAGTATGACCGCGGCGTTCGATCCCGTCAGCCACATGGTCACGCCGGCCGGAAGGGAGAAATGACGGAAGCTGAAGATTCCAAGCGGTGCTGTCAGGTCCACTGCCGCCTGCAGCGAAAAATCGATTCCGTTTATCAGCCCGGTGCCTCCGCCGCGAAGCGGCGCAAGATCGCCCCATTCCCCGGAATGCTGCGTGATCTCGCCGCTGTCCGTGTGGACCATGATATGGGCTGTGTCGGCATGAAGCACGACCTCGGTCAGCCCCTCCATGCACAGGGAAGAGCCGTCCACGACATTGCTCGGGACAAACTCGAGACAGCGGACAGGGTCGTCTTCAGCCGTGCACCCGAAGGGGCATTCCTCGCTGAGCCAGCCCGTGCCCGCCTCGTTGCAGGCCTGAAGCGTGAACCCGTCCCTGCAGCGCAGCTCGCCGGGCTCGCACAGGGTGATGGAATCCGTGTACACCTCCGTGGGCATCTCACGGTCCGGCTCCGTCGTGTCCATGATGTCCTCGCGGGGAGGGTCGAGCGGAGGGTCCATGGGCACGTCCGCGACCGGGTCATCGTGCACGATGTCAACGGGAAGGTCGGGCCGGAAGTCCTCGGGATGATCGGCCGGCGTGTCCGCGGACACGTCGCCGCCCGTGTCGTGAGCGTCATCTTCCGGATCAGCGGCCGAATCAGCCGAGTAGTGATCCAGCGTCGTTACGCTGCACCCCGCGGCCAGGGAGGCCATGGCAATAAAAGATAGAACGCTCAGAATCAACAATACTTTGCGCATTTCAGATCAACTCCTTGTACAATATATTTTATTGCATCTTTATCAAAAATCAAAGGCTTTTAAAAAGCATTTCTCAACTCAGCCGGCAAAACATCACAATTTTTCCATATCAACTTGCTTTCACGCTTAATAGTAGTAAAAATAAGCTCCAATACGAATTAGAGGCTGCAGGTCGTCGGGATCGGAATTTTTTCCGACCCCGTGCAGGGGGACTCCCAAAACCATGATTGCCAGGTTCTTCAGACTCATCAGCACGCTGTCCGGGATACGGTCGAGGAAGTATATCGGCGTGCTTGCCGTTTCAGCCGTCGCGGCCCTGATTGCGGGTTTTTTCGCAATCCAGAACCGCATCAACGGCGACATTTCAGCCATGGCCCCGGACAAGGCGCCGTCCGTCAAGACCCTGCGTGAAATAGAAAAGAGATTCGGGGCCACGAACACGCTCATCGTTCTTATCCTGGCGCCGGCGGGGAAGGATATTTCCGGCAGGCTCGATGAGATCGCCCGGACCGTTGAAGAGAGCTCCTACGTGAAAAGGGTCGATTACAGGATGGACACGAGCTTCTTCGAGGACCGCGGGCTGTATTACCTGACGGAAAAGGAGCTCGAGGACCTGCGCGAGCGGATCGACAAGAGAATCAAGGAGGAAACCATCAAGGCGACTCCATTCTACGTCGACCTCGAGGACGAGGACGAGGTGGAGGAGGAGAAGGCCGACCCCATCGATTCGGAAGAAATTGCGAGCAGGTTCGAAGGCGCCAACTATGTCAAGGACGGGTACTTCCGCAAAGTCGTGGACGAAGGAAAGAGGGAAGTGTGGGCGCTGATCGTCAATCCATCGAAGGGCGGAGCGGACGTCAATTACGCCAAGGATCTCATCGAGGATGTCTGGAAGAAGATCGACGCTCTGCAGCTGGGGGATGAGTACGAGGTCCTCATGAGCGGCCGGTATTATTATCTTGCCAGCGAAGGCAAGCAGATTTTCAGCGACATCAGGAGAATCTCCATCATCGCCTCCCTGTGCGTTCTCGTCGCCGTGTTCTGTTTCTTTCCGAATATTTTCACCCTGTTCCTCATCTTCCTCCCGCTTGTCTTCGGGCTGGCCTTTGATTTCGCCCTGGTGAAGGGAACCATAGGCGAGCTCAACATGGCCACGGCCGGGAATTTCGCGATCCTCTTCGGCATGGGCGTTGCGTACGCGGTCCACGTGTACGCCAGGTTCCGGGAGGAAAGGAAGCTGGGGCACCAGTATGAGGATGCCATGGAAAGGAGCGTGGGCGACACGGGATGGGCCGTGTTCCTTTCCGCCGCCACCACGGCCGGCGCGTTTTTCGTCCTCATGGCCGCAAGTTACAAGGGGTTTTCGCAGCTCGGCTTCATCACCGGTTTCGGCGTGATCTTCACGCTCCTTACCGCCCTGATCGTCATGCCCGCCATCGGCAAGCCGCTGGCCGCCCGCAACCTGCTTCGCAAGCACAGGGAGACGGGCACGCCCACCGAGGACCTGGTCAAGCTGTGGGCCAAGGGGCCGCCGCTGAGCAAGGCCATCGCCGCCGCCGGCGTGGTGATGACGGTCGCCTGCTTTATCCTGATGTTCGGGCTCGAGTATGAAATGGACTACAACAAGCTGACCATCAAGGACGACCTCAGGAAAAAGGCCGAGATCTACGAGCGCAAGCTCTTCGGCATGAGCGGCGAGCCGGCCGTGACCTACGCCGAGGGCAGGGAAGAGCTGGTGCGGCTCGTCGATCACCTTGACAGGGTGAGCAGCGGCGAAGAGGGGAAGTATCTTATCGACAAGGTCATCTCCATCCTGTCGTTCATTCCCGAAAACCAGGACGGGAAACGGCGGATCGTAAAGGAAATACGCAAGCTGGCCTACAACAAGAAGCTGAACCTTGCCGAGGGAGAGGAAAAAGAGTCGATAAAAAAACTGCGCGAGATAAGCAGCGCCGAGCCGTTCGACATCAAGGACATCCCGGGCGACGCGAGGAGCAGGTTCGAAGGGGAAGGGGACAAGTACCTCGTGTACATCTATCCGCAGCGCAATATCACGAATCTCGAAGAAGCCATGAACGTGCGGGACCTGCTGACGGGCATGCGCATCGGCGACAAGACGATCAACGCCACGAACACGAGCATTGTTTTTGCCGAGATCCAGGACCTGATGCTCGCCGACACTCCCATCGTTATCTCGCTGGCCTTCCTCGTGGTCATGGCCTGCGTGCTTCTCGTGTTCCGGTCCGTGAAGGACTGTTTCCTGTCGCTCATACCGCTCTTCGTGGGCCTGACCTGGATGATGGGGATCATGGCGCTGGCCGGTGTGAAGATCAATTACTTCAACATCATCGCCATTCCGGCCGTCATCGGTATCGGCGTGGACAGCGGCGTGCACATCGTGCACCGCTATCGCGTGGAGGGCATCGCCAGCCTCAGGAGGATCATCAGGAACCTGGGCCGGACCCTCCTGATCTGTACGCTGACCACGGTCCTGGGCTTCGGCTCGCTGCTTTTCGCAAGCCATCCGGGCGTGCGGTCCCTCGGGCTTGCCGCGGTCATAGGGCTGACCACGACGTTCATAGCCTCCGTGCTCTTCCTGCCCGCGGTCATTTACCTCTACGCTCGCGTCACGTTCCGAAGGCTCCTTCACAGCAGGCCCGGCGTGGTCGTGTGGACGATGTCCTTCGATCCCATGACAGAGGCGCTCAAGGCCAGGATGAGGGCGGAAAAAGTCGAGTTCAAGATCATTCCCCTCGATGAGATGCCCGGCGTGGAAAGGGGTATGGCCTTAAGGTTCATCAGGCGCAGCATCAAGGAGGACCTGTATTTTCCCGTGATCGAAGTAAAAGGGAAGCTCAGGAGCGTCGGAAACCTGTCCATGCCCGACTTCAACAAATCGGTCGGCACGCTGTTCTCGTAGCGGGCTGGAAATCGTTCACATCAAATGCGCGACAGCGCCCCGCAGGACTCGCTCTGCCCCGGCGGCATGCAACCGCGCCCTGTTGTGCTGTTTTATTTGACTTTTAACGGAACTTGAACCATTATTACGGTAAATTCAGGTACAATAATGCGACACAATTCAATAGTTTTGCTGGCTTCGCTTTTCATTTGTTTCGGCTGCGCGGAGGGCGGTGAGACATTGCCGGATTACGGTATCCCCGACTCGGTGGACTGGAGCGACGGGCCTGAGTACTGGTGGGACATCACGGAAGTGCCCGTGGACTTCATGGATCTCGACGCATGGTTTGACATGGACGGCGTATTGCCGGACACGATCGGCCCTGACACGCCCATCGACGGCGACGGGGATGCTTCCGACTCCACCGACCCGGCGTCCGAGGATCTCGTGGAGGACATTCCCGTCGACCTCGGACCGGGCGAGTGCACGCCCGACGACTTTGCCCGCCAGCTGCTGTGCAACCCGGGGTTCAAGTGCACGCTTGGACCGGCGACGGGCTGCACGGCTACCGGGCTCTGCGATGGCCCGGGCGGCCAGGGTGACAACGACATCTGCGCCGCGTCCGGGTCAAGCGATAACTGCGAAGCAGGGTACGTCTGCCTGGGCGACGGCGTGGAAAGCAGGTGCAGGAAATTCTGCGACAGCAACGCGGACTGTTTCAGCGGCAACTCGGGTTGCATCATCGGGATTACGACGCCCACCTGCACCGCGGGGCTCACCGGGGTGGACGTGTGCACGCACAACTGCGATTATTTCAACCAGACAGGCTGCCAGGCCGGCCAGGCCTGCAGGTTCATTGTCCCCGAGGGCGAGAGCGTTGCCTACAGCGACTGCACGGCCGCGGGCTCGGGCACGCAGGGCTCCAACTGCGACGGGGGGTCCATCGACTGCGCCGCGGGCTACGATTGTTTCCTTGTCGATGCGGTAAGCAACGAATGCCTGAAAATATGCCGCTACCCTACCGGCTCGCCGAGCTGCGGTTCCGGCACGTCCTGCGCCCAGGGCTCGGGCTGGCCCACCGGTATCGGCGCCTGCATCTAGCACTACTCTCGTAAATACCTTTTGCCCCCAAATGCGGGCAGGGGCGGCTTTAGAGCCGCCCGCGCAGCTGCAGGCCGAGCCTGTCGATTTACCCTTCGCCCAATGGCAACACATGCTATATGTTGCAGCTGCTGGCCCTTGGCGTGCCTGTATGTGGCGCCCCGAGGGGGCGCAGCTACAATTGCGACACAGCCTCTGAAGGCTCCCCTACCCGGGGCATTTATGAGACGGGGGCTAGTCGTTGTCGAAGAACATGGCGCCTTCGGTCTTGATGTACGTGTCGATCTGGGTTTTGTCTTCGGGTGAGAGCTCGTCGAACTGGATGCCCATGCCGGGCTTCATCTCGGGCGTCAGCTGGTTGAACTCCCTGAGCCACTTGACCGTTCCCTTGGCCATGACGACATACCCGCTGGGCAGCGTGAAGGTGAGGTTCATTTTCGTGCCGATGGGCTTGAAATCGTAGGTGGTGATGAATATTCCCCCCTCACTGATGTCCTCGGAAAAACCGGTGTAGAAGTTGTTCTCGCTCTGGATGCCGATGTCGGCATTGAGCCCGATTCTGGTGGCCGTCCTTCTCGGGTGGGGCGCCACTTCCTTTTTCTCGGGCGCAGACGGAGGGGCCTGCTTTTCCTGCGCCTTGGAAATAGGGTAGAGGATGGACAGGACCCTGGCCAGGATCTGCGACGCGTCGAAAACCGCGGCTTCCTTGCTGCCCGTGTCCTGAAGCATGGCAAGGGAATGGCCGATGAGCTCGATGGCGGACTTTATGCCCTCCATGTGCTCTTTCTCCATGGGGTCGTACTTGCCCACTTCGAAGAGGGTCCTCACGGTCTGAGCGGTTTTTTCCACGAGCGCCTTCACGTTGACGCTGTGGTGCGTGATGTCCTGGAGCTTTCCCAGGCATTCGCCCAGGAGCTCCCTGGCCGTGTCAACGGGCCTTTGAATAATCAGTGATGGTCTTGGCTTCTGCATCATTGAATTACTCCAAGTTCCTTGCCGATTTTCGTGAACGCTTCGATCGCCCTGTCGAGGTGATCCCTGTCATGGCCGGCTGAAAGCTGGACCCTTACCCTCGCTTGCCCCTTCGGTACCACGGGATAGAAGAAGCCGATTACGTAGATCCCTTCCTTGAGAAGCTTTTCGGCAAATTTCTGGCTGAGCGGCGCCTCGTAGAGCATGATCGGGACGATCGGGTGCTCTCCCGGCTTGATGTCGAACCCCGCCTTTGTCATGTTTTCCCTGAAATATTTCGTGTTCAACTCCAGCTTGTCCCTCAGCTCCGTGGTTTCGCTCAGCAGGTTGAACACGGCAATGGTGGCCCCGCAGATGGATGGCGCCAGCGTGTTCGAAAAGAGGTAGGGCCTGGATCTTTGCCTGAGGAGCTCGATGATCTCCTTCCTCCCGGTGGTGAACCCGCCGGATGCCCCTCCCAGCGCCTTGCCGAACGTTCCCGTGATGATGTCTATTTTCCCCATCACGTCCCTGAATTCCGGCGTTCCCCTTCCCGTCTTGCCCACGAAGCCCGTCGAGTGCGCATCGTCGATCATGATCAGAGAGTCATATTTTTCCGCGAGCCGCACGATCTCGTCCAGCCTGGCTATGTCGCCGTCCATGGAGAACACTCCGTCCGTGGCAACGAGGCGGTGCTTCGCCGCCCGGGCCTCTTTCAGCTTGTCCTCGAGGTCGTTCATGTCCGCGTGCTTGTAGATGGTGCGCTGGGCCTTGCAGAGCCTGATGCCGTCGATGACCGAGGCGTGGTTCAGCGCATCCGTGATGATGGCGCATTCCTTGTCCAGCAGCGGCTCGAACACTCCGCCGTTTGCATCGAAGCAGGCGGCGTACAGGATCGTGTCCTCGGTTCCGAGAAAATCGGACACGGTCTGCTCAAGCTGCTTGTGAATGCCCTGCGTTCCGCAGATGAACCTGACGGAGCTCATCCCGTAGCCCCACTCATCCAGGGCCTTGTGAGCGGCCTCGATGATTTTCGGGTGGCTCGAGAGGCCCAGGTAGTTGTTCGCGCAGAAGTTGAGAACTTCCTCCCCTGTTTTGACCTTGATCTCGGCCCCCTGGGGAGTCATGATGATCCGCTCGGATTTGAACAGCCCGGCTCCCCGGATATTCTCCAGTTCCTTTTGAAGATCCTCTTTCATTTTGCCGAACATGAGAGTCTCCTTTGTTGTAAATCGTGTTTGTACAAGGCTATTTCGGCCTTTTCAACAGAAGGTATATTAACCTAACCAATTTTCTATTTGCAAGTCTTACAGGCAGAATCATGCTCATCCTTGCCGGGGAAAAGGATGACCTTGGCGCTTTTTCGCGGCCTGGTCATCATCTCCTCGAACCCCCTGGCGAACTGGTCGAGAGTGAACATGTGCGTGATGACGGGAGAGATGTCGAGCCGGCCCGAGGCCAGCAGGTTCCTGACCCTGAACCACGTGTCGTACATCTTTCTTCCATTGATGCCGTGCACCTGCGAGCCCTTGAACACCAACCCGTTGTTGTAATCGAGCATCGCGGGCGAGGAGGCGGCAATCCCGAAGGCCGTGAACCGGCCGCCCTTGCGCAGCATTTTAAAGCCTTCGTCCAGGGCCTGGGGGGAACCGGCCATGTCGAGAACGATGTCGGCGCCGAAGCCATAGGTGTGGTCCATGACGTACGCGATCCTGTCAACATCCTCCCTGTTGGCGTAGAGAAGGTGGTCGGCCCCCATTTTTTTTCCGATCTCCATGTTGAAGTCGTATTTTCCGATCAGGAATATGGCCGTCACGCCGCAGGCCCTGGCAACGCCGGTCGCCAGCAGCGCGATGGGGCCGTCGCCGATGATGGCCATGGATTTTCCGCCGACGTCATTGTCTTCACCCATGACGCTGTACAGGGCGTTGCCCAGGGGCTCCTGAACGCTGGCAAAGGCGGGCGGGATTTTTTTATCGTTGATCCAGCAGACCGATTCGGGGACCGCGATATAGTCGGCGAAGGATCCGTTGCAGTCCACGCCCAGGATCGAGAGGTTCGCGCAGATGTGCTGCTGTCCCGTCATGCACTGGATGCATGCGTTGCACGGTATGTGGGTTTCGGCCGATACGTAATCGCCCACCTTGACTCTTTTCACGATTTTTCCGACCTCGACGACGTCACCCGCCACCTCGTGGCCCATGGTCTGGGGCAGGTTCTTTTCCCCGATCCTTCCCCGGCTCCACTCATCCCACTTGTAGATGTGCACGTCCGTTCCGCAGATGGACGTCGCCCTGACCTTCACGAGCACCTCGTCGGACTTGATCCCGGGAACCGGGGCTTCCACGAGCTCGGCCCCGAGTGAAGGCTTGATCTTGGACACGGCTTTCATTTTTTCAGTCATGGCTTCTCCTGATGTCACGCATTTAAACTGCAGCTGCACGCCCTCGGCGTGCCGAGGGCCCGCAGCACCAAATTATTTTTTTTCAAGCAAGTTGATGATGGATTCATATTTCTCTTTTGTTCCCCTTTTCGCGGAAATGGACAGATCGACCATGCGCCTGAACAGGCGGCGGTAGATGCCCGAAAGATCGGAGGGCAGCCCGCCGAGCACATCCATGTGCGCCGCAACCGTCCTGTGATCTCCCCTGACAACCGGCCCGGTCAGGGCCTTCAGCACGCCGAACTCGCCAAGGTTCTGCGCCGTTCCGAGCATCAGCCTGGCCGTGATTATTTCGGCCACGTCGCTTTTCACGCCGATGTGGGAGAGGATCGAGCTTGAGATGGACGCGAGGACCACCATGCCGTTCGAGGCGAAAACAGCCGCCAGGTGATAGGCGACCTTTCCGTCGGACGGGATCCTGACCGCGATGCCCCCGATGTCCTGCACGATCCTTTCCGCTGCGCCGACGCCACGGTCATTGCCCTCGACCCCGAAATAGACTCCGCTGATTTTGCCTGCCGCGGCTGCGGGGTCGGCAAAGGCAAGGTTGGGGTGGGCGGACGCGCGGCCTGCCTCTTCCCCGCGCCCGCCCGCGAGAGCTTCCGACGTAACCAGTCCCGAAAAGTGAATGAGAACCGCGCCTGGTCCCACCGCGTCTTTCCGTACGAGGTCCGCAGCTGCCTCAGCGATGACATCGTCCGGAACGGCAACGAGAACGATGTCCGCCTCACGCGTGATGCCGGGCTCGAGCCGGGCAAAGGCCCTGGCGCCCGCGATCTCGCCGGCGGCCTTTACCCTGTCGGGGTCCCTGCCGAACAGGCCGAGACAATCATACCCGGCACGGACAAGCACTTTTGCCATGGCCGTGCCGACCCTGCCCGGCCCGATGACCACAAAACTTTCTTTGCTGTTTTTTCCGTCCATTGCTCAAACATATCGGCGCGCCGAGGGCGCGCGGCTACACGCGAATAAGGAATTCCATGATGGCCTTCTGCATGTGAAGCCTGTTCTCGGCCTGGTCCCAGACCACGCTGGCCTTGCTTTCGAAAACCTGGTCCGACACTTCCTCCTCCCGGTGGGCGGGAAGGCAATGCATGAAGATCGAGTCCGGCTTCGCACGGTTCATCAGCGCGCCGTCCACACAGTAGCCGGTAAAGGCCTCCTTGCGCTTTCCGGCTTCCTCTTCCTGCCCCATGCTGGACCAGACGTCCGTATTGATCACGTCCGCATCGCCGGCCGCTTCACCAGGTGAATCCGAGATGGAAATTTGCGCCCCCATGGACGCGGCTTTTTTCACAAAGTCCTCGTTCGGCCCGTATCCCGCGGGGCAGGCCAGGGCCAGCCGCAGCCCCAGGACGCCGCCGGCGGCAATCCACGAGTTGGCCATGTTGTTTCCATCGCCGACCCACGCGATCTTGAGGCTCCTGAGCCCCTTGAGAAGAACGTCGCCGGACTCCCAGTCACCCTCGATTTTTTTCTCCGCCACGGTAAGCAGGTCGGACAGGACCTGGCAGGGGTGGGCGAGGTCGGAGAGCCCGTTGATGATCGGAATGGTGGATTCCCCTGCGAGCTGCTCGAGCGTGGCCTGGGCATAGGTTCGAAGCATGATCATGCTGACGTACCTCGAGAGCACCCTTGCCGTGTCCTTGATGGGCTCGCCCCTTCCCATCTGCGTGGTCCCCGACGTGATGAAAAGCGGCTGGCCGCCGAGCTGGTAAACGCCGACCTCGAAGCTGATGCGCGTCCTCGTCGAGGCCTTTTCAAAGATGAGGGCCACGCTTTTGCCCTTGAGCGCATCCTGGGCCCGGCCTTCGGCGGTTTCCGACTTCATGCGGGCGGCACGCTTGATAAGCGCCAGCGTCTCTTCACCTGATAAATCAAAAACAGTCAAAAGATCCCTTTTCCTCTTTCCGTTCATCATTGCTTCCTTTCGTCTCAGGCCTGGTTCTGCGGGCCCCCGGCCCGCAGGCCAATAGCTAAAAGCCAATAGCCAACAGCCGCGGCCCGGCGGGCCGCATGGGCCGCCCTACATGTACTGTCTGTGCTGAATCGACTCTATGGCCCCGACGGCGCCCCTGGTCGCTTGCGCTGCATTGGCTTCATCCGTGTCCAGGTGCATGTCCAGCTTGTACTGCGGGTGCACGCGAATGAGAACGTCTCCGAATATGAGCTCCCGCTCGCCCTTGACGCGCACCATGACCACGTCCTTGTCCCGAAGTCCCAGGCAGAGCGCTTCCTCGGGAGACATGTGAATGTGCCTCCGCGCGCAAATGACGCCTTTATCAAGCTTGAGCGTTCCGGCCTCGCCTTCTATAATAATGCCGGGCGTTCCTTCGATGTCCCCGGAATTCCTGACGGGCGCGTCGATGCCGAGCTTGAACTCCTCGGTCCTCGATATCTCGACCTGCGACTGCTTCCTGAAGGGCCCGAGGATTCTCACGCGGTCGACCCTTCCCTTGGGCCCGATGAGGTTGACGGACTGCTCGGCCGCGAACTGCCCCGGCTGGCTCAGCGCAGCCTTCGGCGTCAGTGTGCTCCCTGCCCCGAACAGGACTTCGAAATCATCCTTGCTCAGGTGGACGTGATGGGCTGAGACGCTGAGGGGGATCTCCATCGAGCCCAGCCCGGCGGCGCATTCCTTTATTTTCTCCCTGCGAAGCACGTGCAGAACTTCCCTTGCGATCATCTTCTCCTCGTCGGCCGGAACGACGAGGACCCGGATGCCGGAGTCGGGCCTGGAAACGTCGATGACCTCGCCCCTTCTGGCCCTTGCCTTTCCGTTGATCTCGCCGGACAGGATAATGCCGAGCTTCTCCAGCCCGTGGCATATCCTGGCCCTGATCTCGGCGGAGTTCTCTCCCATGCCTCCCGTGAACACCAGGGCGTCGAGCCCGCCCAGGACGGCCATGTAGGAGCCGATGTATTTTTTCGCCCTGTAGCAGAACGTGCCGACCGCCCTGCCGCAGCGGGGATCGCCGGCTTCGGCGGCCTGCAGGATCACCCGCATGTCATTGCTCTTGCCGCTGATTCCCTTGAGCCCGCTTTCCTTGTTCAGCATTTTGTCAACCGCGTCGACGCTCATGCCCGTGACCCTCATCAGGTGAAGGATGGCCCCCGCATCCACGTCGCCGATCCTCGTACCCATCACGAGCCCTTCCAGGGGCGTCATGCCCATGCTGGTGTCCACGCTTCTTCCATGGTCGATGGCGCAGACCGATGAGCCGTTGCCCAGGTGGCACGTGATGATCTGGAGCTCGCCCAGCGGCCGCTTCATGTGGGCCGCTGCGCTGAACGCCACGAACCTGTGATTCGTGCCGTGGAACCCGTAGCGGCGTATCTGCTCCGTTTCGCAGAGCCCGTAGGGGAGGGCGTAGGTGTAGGCGCTGTCCGGTATGCTGTGATGAAAGGACGTGTCGAAAGCCGCAACCTGGGGAACGGCGGGCAGCAGCTTCTGCATGGTTTCGATGCCGGCCAGGTTGAAGGGGTTGTGGAGCGGGGCGAGCGGGAAAAAGGCCCGAATCGCTCCCGCAACTTCGTCGGTGATGAGGACGGAGCTTTCGAACCTGCCGCCTCCGTGGGCCACCCTGTGGCCGCATGCCCCGATTTCGTCCAGGCCCTTGATGGCGCCGAAGGACGGGTCTTTCAGGGAAGCGATCATCATGCCGAAGGCGTCCTTCATTGATTTTACGCTCTCCTCCGGCCTTTCTTTCCGCCCCGACCGGCTTTGCATCTTGTGCAGCGCCGCGCCGGAACCGATCTTCTCCATCTGCCCCTCGAAAAGAGGGAGCCTCGAGGCCGTGTCGAACAGGGAGTACTTGAGGGACGAGCTGCCGCAGTTGAGCACGAGGATCTTGATGGCGTCCCGGGCCGACGTGAAGTTCAGATCGTAGGGATCTTCATTCTGAGCGTGCGCGATACTCAGTCTCTGCGCGTGCTCCTCGTCCTTTTCACGCTGTATCATTCTGCGCGTTATGATTTTAGCCACTTTTCCGAGCGCGGAAGGGCTTCCGGCGATCACCCTGGAGAACGCCCCGCGCGGGATTTTGACCGCCTTGCACGCAGCCGTGGCGACGACGTCAGCGATGGCCGGCTCTCCGGTCATGATCGACATTTCTCCGAAGATCTCTCCCCTCTCGAGCGTGGCGATGGTCTGCCTCTTTTCATCCTTGTCGAGGATCGATACTTCCACCTCGCCGTCGTACATGATCCAGAGGAAACGGAGGATGTCGCCTCTTTTGATCACGGTTGTCGATGCAGGGAACTCGACCAGCTCGGCGACCGACGCGAGAAACGCTATGTCCTGATCATCGACGCCTGCGAGCGCATCAAGGGACGACAGGAATGTTGTGAGGTCCATGGTTGCAGTGATCCTTTCGCGTGTTCCGACCCGGATTAGGATGCAGCTGCCTGCCCTTTGCCGGCCCGAACATGGCACGCCGAGGGCGTGCAGCTACAGTTAAATGTCAAGCCCAAGGGGCTCCAACAGGTCGACGCCGACAGTATATGTACAGGCGATGCCCTCAACAGCGGCGTACACTTCTTTTGTCCCGCCCTCCCCATCCCTGGTCTTTGAGCCGAACACCAGTGTTTTTTTCGTCTCCGCGGAGGCATCCCCGCCCCCCGTCTCATCCTCGTTCCGGGAGAGAGAGAAGGAAGCCTTCAGTGACGGGCTGCCGAGCCCGGACTCCGCGGCCGGCGGGCCATAGGCTGTCACGTCCGCGGCCCTGGCGTGCCCCAGCTTATCGATGAATGCCCGCACATCTTCAAGCCCGAACATATCGGTCCCGCCGGTGAGCGTGATCTCTCCGTTGCTCAATGAGTACTGCGCAAAGCCGCCCTTGTTCGATAACTCAATGCTCGCAATCCTGTCAGGGTCGACCTGGAACACGTCCCTGGCCGCAAGGGGCCTGGTCAGTCGCTTGAACACGGCCTGCGTCATGAGGAATACCGCCCCTGGCCCCCCGCCTTTGAGCATCGCCGCGTACCCCCCCTCGATTTCACTGCCGATGATGATCTCGTACGTTTTTTCCTTCCCCTCTTTCCCCTCTTCATCCTTTTTCCCGCCGGGCCCGTGATCGTGATCGTGGTCGGGGCCGCCCTCTTCCTCTCCCGATTCCGAGAAGGCGGCGCTCACGGTCCAGTCCGGCGAGTCCAGCCCATACCCGGCGAGATTCTGATCGGAGCCCGGTGCGAGGAACCTTTGCGCCGTGAGGGAGGCAAAGGTCTCGATGCTTATACGGACATCCGACGGGTCGGGATCGAGCCCGGAGGGTTTCTCAAAGTCCCAGGTTCCCGTTTCCGCGTCCCTGGCAAGCGCATGATAAACCACAGCGGCCCGCTTCTTGACGGTGTAGCCGACCGCCGCGTAGTAGTCCTCCTTCACGACGGCCTTCATGTAATAATGAAAGGGCTGGTGGGCGTCCTCGATGGCGGCGGTATCCGGGAGCTCTCCCCAGAATTTCTCGTTTTCACGCCGGAAGAACACCTTGCTGTCACCGCTTACGGCCAGGAAGAGGGTTTCGAGCTCCATGTCACCCTCCCCGTAGAACCTGAGTTTCATTTTTACGTTTTCGAGCAGGGCCGCTGCCGGGTCGATGCCTTCCTGGAGAAGGTTCGACGCTTTTTCGTTCATCAGCAGCGCGATGAGCTGCCCCACCGTGTCCGTGTCGGCCAGCGCTTCCTCGGGGATTTTGATCCGCCAGTTTTCCTCGCCGTCCTTTTCAATGCGCAGCGACGGCTTGTCCCCGCCGCCCGCATAGGCGTCAAAGGCCGCCACGTCATACTCGTCGAATTCGACGGCCGTCAGGAGACGGTAGTCGGGAGCAGGTTTCAGCGCGGCGCTCTTGATATCCGCGCCCACGCAGGCGATCGTTCCTGTTCCCCGGACGAACGCGGCCACGCCTTCGGTTCCCTTGGTCTCACCGCCGCATTCGTTGCCCAGAAGAATGGACGTCACGGTCCCGCCGTTTTCCGTGAGCTCGATTTTCACGGCGCCTGCCCCGAGGCCGAGGTCCGAAAGGTCCTTTTCGGTCGCGCTGTCGGACAGGAAGCTCTCCGCCCTGAGGGAGCCGAGCCTGCCGGCGAGCTGCTCGACCTTTTTCCGGGAAACGCGGACCGGGTCGCCGCCGAGCTCGGGCGAGGAGCAGCTCCACTTCTGCTGCGCTCTTTCGAAGCCGGTCTGCAGGGAGCCCGCCCTGAATATCTTAATGCCCGCAAGCTCGCCGGGGAGCAGGTCCGTCATCTGCTTGTCCCTGACCTCGGCCGGGTCCTTGACGAAAGCTTCGACCGTGTACTTGCTCACGACGAAAACGATGCCGTCCTTTCCCTCCATGGCGAGGTACATGCCGTCACCGGGAGCCTCCTTGCCGGCCCGCAGCGTGAGGGTTTCATCCTTTGCCTGGATTTTGATCACGAGGCCGGGGTTGTCCAGCCCGTACTTTTTCACGTCGCGTGCAGCCTCTCCTTCCACCCTCCTTTCCTCGCTCATGTATTCGATGTCCGAAAGGATACCGTCGATGACGCTCAGGTCCGCCTTGGCCTCGAAGGGTTTCTCCATCTTCCACGCGTACTCCCTTTCCCCTTTTTCCTTCTCCGTTTTTTCTTCAGGCGGTTTTTTTTCGACCCGGCGGACGACAAAGCTCCCTTTTTCCGACTTGATTTCGATGACCGTCACGTTCTGCCTGTCGAATTCGGGAAGGATCCTGTCGGCCCTGCGGGATTTCTCCTCGGTTCCCGCCGTGTGCCGCTCATAGAAGTAGATGAAGGCGCCGAGAAGGACGACGGTGACGAGCAAAATGATTGTTTCCCTGGATTTCATCTCATTCCCTGTTGATGATAAACGATATAATACGATATCGTTTATTTATACAAAAAGGCCGGTGTTTGCAATCCGTATTAGCCGAAAGTGGGTTTTCCGGTAAAAGGACGGGGAGGCTATATCCAGTTTTCGTGGATATAGGCAATGGTGGTGATGAGTTCCTGGATCTTGTGTTTCTTCTCATCCGTGAGGTTGACGAACTTGATGCCCATGCCGGGATTGATGTTCTTGCCGTTCCTGGTCAGGGGGTTGACCCACATGACCTTGCCCGTGACCTCGAAGGGCCTGAGATCCTGCGGCGCGAATTTCAGTTTCAGAATGGTGCCATGCTTCAGGGGCTTTTCCGTGGCAACGAAGATTCCCATCTCGCTGATGTTTTCGATCGTCGAGAGAAGGAAATTCTCTCCGCTCGACCAGTCGACCTGCATTTTTACCCTGTAGCGGGTATACTTTCTTCTCTCGCTGCCGGTCTTTTTCTTCGCGCCGGTGCTTTCCTTCTTTTTTTTCTTTGCCGGATCCTTCTTCGCTGGTTTTCGTCTTGTCGGAACCATGGTTCCTCCTTGTTTGCGGGCCACAGGGCCACCAACCCTTCCGTGCCGTGTTATTTTACTCTCAGGATTCCGCCCTGGATCCTGTCGTCTCCGCTCGACGGACCTGCAACCTGATTGAGCCTTTGCTCCCCCTGGAACAGCCCGACGTATATCGTGTAGTCCCCGGCCCTGAAATGGATCGGGACCTGCATTTCGAAACGGTCCATGAGATAGTCGCCCGCCCTCCAGTACCGCGTCGGGTAAAGGCCTTCGAGGGGCTCGTGGTCCCCGTTCAGGCGCAGGCCGAAACCATCCACGTGAATGAAGAACTTGTAGCTTCCGGGGATTTTGTCCGTGCAGTGCCAGTAGCTCGTGTACGTGAACTTTTCCAGCGCCCCGGCCCAGTCCCCCTCGTTCTTGGTTTCGAGCGAGTAGCCGATGTATTCGACCTTGTTATCCAGGTTGGCGTAGACGTGATACTCGGGCTCGGGCGGGACCGTTCTGACGATGTCTTCGATCGGGTTGCTCTGCTTTATCCCGGGCAGAGGCTTGTTGCTCGCCAGAAGGAACCTCCACGTGCTGGCCTCGGGCACGTAGATGTGATCGTGCTTCTTTTCCTTGTACGAGAGGTTCAGCGACGGGTTGTCCTCCCTGCCGTAGAGCGTAAAGACCCGTTTGGGCTTGTCCAGCTCATTGAACAGGGCGGACTGGCTCGAAACCTCCCTGATGTTTTCAACGCCGTAGAACCTGCCTACCTCGCCCCGCACCCGGTACGTGAGGAGCTCCTCGCCCTCCCCGGCGTGCTGCTTGTAGAAACCGACGGCGGCGTTGGGCGAGAGGTTCTGCGCCACAACGGGCAGGTAGCCGTTGAAGAACCAGAAGCCGAAAATAAAGCCCGCGGCCGTGAGGAGGTCCACGCGGAAATGCCTGACCGACGCCAGGGCATTGTACGCGAGCCTGAACATGAAATCGGCGATAAAAACGATGATGGGAAGCAGGGCGAGCCCGTAGCTGACTTTCCTGGCTATGCTGGTGTAGATCTTGAACGGCGGGATGGGCACTTTGAGGGCGATAAATGCCGCATTGATGATGCACAGAACCCAGGCGCCGAGCAGGCAGTAGGCCGCGATCTTCCACTTCTTTCCATGGGTCCCGCGCAGGAGCTTGATGGCCCCGATTTCCGAGCCGAACCACTCCAGCATCTTCAAGTCCCTTGCTCCGAGCAGGAAAACGTAAAAGGTCATGGTCATGAAAACAAGCGTGAACAGGGCGAATGGGCCCTTCGAGAGCATTTTTACGGGATAGGCCTCCTTGAGCGTGAGCGTGGTCCACAGCTCTCCCATGCTGTCGGGGTAGAGATGGATGTCCCTGAGGAAGAGAAGCATGAACATGCACGAGATCATGCCGATCGCCTTCCAGGACGTTTTCGATCGCTCGAGATCATAGAGAAGAACGCCGCACGCGGCGCCGGCGGGCATGAGGGCGATGTAGGGCAGGTTCACGTAGCGGAAGGCGAAGAAATTTATTGCGGCGAATCCAAGGAAGTTGGCCACGGCAAAAAATACCCGGGGCGGCGATCCCTTTTCCTCCGTCCCGCCGCCTGCCATCATGCCCGGAAGGAGCAGCGCCGCAATGCCGGCGGGCAGCAGC
>JBDRLK010000687.1:0-2631 GCA_043813155.1 Pseudomonadota bacterium
GTGAATCTTTAATTTCATCCATTTTTTCTATTAAATAATTTCATATAAAAACCCCTAAAAATACAAGTTTCACGCCCCGGCCCCTTCGATCCCCCGGAATCCCGAAACACCCATGACAATTGGGTGCCCTGTACTTTTTGCCCGTTCGGCCTATAATTCAGGTATGGAAAGGAGAAGTGAATCCATGATATCCGGGAAAGGTTCGGTCCGTGCCGCACTGGCGCTGATGCCTGCGCTTGTCTTTGTGACTGCTGCGAACGCGCATGCCGACGCGGAGCCCCATGCCTCGTGGGGCAAGCTTCCCGTCAGCAACGGGTTTTCACCCGCTGTCTACGATATCGACGCCAACAGGATCAACACGTTTTTCGACCATATCTACAGCGACTATGACGGAGCGACGCCTTCCACGGATCTGTGCTGGGACACGTACTGGGGGCTGAACGTCGGCGGCAGCTCGGCATGGCTGGGAGAGAGGGAGGAAAGCTCGGTCGAATTCGAGGATGCGACCGGGATCATCAGGGTCGAGAGGAGCTTCGAAGGGCTGAGCGTGGATGAATTCTACTTCTCGCCTTTTTCGTTCAACGGCCCGATCCTCGTCATGGTCGCATCGGTCACCAACACGGGCGCCGGCCCCGTTGCCGCGTCGCTGTACTCGCTCCACAATTTTCATGCCGGCACGGGGGCGCCCGAAGCCGGGTTTACAAGCGAGTCGATCCAGTGGCAGGATGGGCAGTACGTGGAGACCGCTGCGGCAACAGGCCACACCTTTTTTTACAGGCCTTTGGACCTCCCTTCCCATCGCAGGACCGACGCGGCGTCCGGCGCGGGCAATCCCTATCTGCACATAGGCGACGCGGCGCTGGAGGACCGGGACTCGACGGGCGGCGCGGTCGATGACGCGGTCGCCGCCTTCCAATGGTTTCTCGGGTCGGGCGGGACGCTGGATCCCGATGAGACCGAGTGGCACGGCGCGGTCATTGTCTATGGCCTCAGCCCGGACGTGAGCGGGCTCACGGACGCGCTCGTCGCCTGGGTCGACGGCAGGGATGCGGAAGCGATCCTGGCCGGCGAGAGGGCGGCCTGGAGCGGCTGGCTTGCGGCGGGCGGAGTCATCGATGCGGCCATCGATGACGCCGGGAGGCTCGCCCTGGCGAAACAATCGCTCGTCATGATGAGAATGGGACAGGTGCGGGAGGAGAACGGGGGCTACGGGAAACCTCACGGCCAGATCGTGGCCTCCATGCCGCCCGGCATGTGGAACATTACCTGGCCCAGGGACCAGGCCTATGCCATAGCGGGTCTGGCCGAGGCCGGCTTTTACGAAGAAGCGAAGGCGGCGCTCGAATTTGTCTTCAACGGCGAGGCCGGCGGCTTCGGCTCCGAGGTCGGGGTGTCCGATTACCTCGTCAGCGTGTGCCGCTATCACGGGGGCGGTTTCGAGGAGAGCGACGGCGACCCCATGGCCGACGGGCCCAATATCGAGTTCGACAATTTCGGGCTCTTCCTGTGGTCGCTTGGCAAATACGTGGAGGAATCGGAGGATCTCGACATTGTTGCGGCTCACTGGGAAGACATCACCGCGGGCACGGCCGACGTGCTCACGGCATTGATCGAGCCTGAAACCGGCCTTCTGAAAGCCGACTCGAGCATATGGGAAAGGCACTGGAACGGCAATGAGAAGCATTTTGCCTATTCCGACATCATGGCCGTGCGCGGCCTGTGCAGCGCCGCTGAAATGGCCGAGGCCGCCGGCATGACCGATGACGCGGCCCGCTACACCCTGGCGGCGCGCGAGATTCACGCCGGCATCGAGGAAAACCTCGTCGTGGAATCGGGAGGCTTCATTGCCCAGAGCCTCGAGGAAATTTCGGCCGGGGCGTACGTGGACGCGTCGGTGGTCGAGGCCTTGAACTTCGGGCTTTTCGCGGCGGGCGACGAAGCGTTCACCGGAACGCTGGGAAAATTCGCAAGCGAGCTGTGGATGGACGCCACGGGAAACGGGTACAAACGCAACGACGACGGCGACTGGTACGACGAGCAGGAGTGGATCGTCATGGACCTTCGCATCGCGCTGGCGAGCAGGATCAACGGGGACGACGATCATTTCGACGAGCTCGTGGACTGGGTCACGGCGCAGTCGCAGGCCAACAGGGGCCTCATCGCGGAGCTCTACACCGCCGCGGAGGCTGATTACGAAGGCGCCGTGCCCATGATGGGTTTCGGTGCGGGAGCGTACCTGATCGCGCTTCTTGCCGAACCGGACAAGGACAGCGTTGCCTGGTGCCTCGAGGGCGTGATTCCCGGGCCCGACGAGGGAAGCGAGCCCGTGGACGAAGTCGAAGACATGCCGGAAAGCGTTGCAGACGACCCGGTCGAGGGCGGCGAGGACTTTCCCGAGGAGGTTGCCGAGCCAATAGCTGACGCGTCAGACGCAGCTTCCGACGATCTGCCCATGGATGCGGGCGGCGAGGACAGTGGTGGGGGGGACGGATGCGGCTGTATGATTGTTCTTTAAAGGAGGGGTGTAGTGCGGGGGGTGACGCCCCCCTAATAAAAATGATTATATAAATAAACCATATTTGACAAGAACAAAAAAACAACCAGGGAAAAAAATAAAACCCAAGTTTTATA
>JBDRLK010000688.1:0-4591 GCA_043813155.1 Pseudomonadota bacterium
AACATTAGCCCACATTCTGTGAATCTATTGTTGAGTGCGCCCTAAGGATCACTCCTCGTCGGCCCAATCCTTGATCTTGCGCTTGATCTTGGACTCCACCTTCTTTCCTATCTCCTCCCATTCCTCCTTGCGTTTCTTATGTTCCTCGCTGTCGCCGTCTTTCTCCCCGGCTTCGCCGCCTTCATCTTTTGTCCAATCCTTCAGGTCGCGCATCACTTTCTTCTCGACCTTCTTTCCTATCTCCTCCCATTCCTTTTCGCTTATTTTCCGCGCCTTGCACCTGCGGCGGCCTCCCACACCCGCGCCCCACGATCCTCCCCACACGCAGATGGTTCCGAGAAGGAAACCGAAGTTGTACCACCCGCCCGTGTTGTCCACCTCGTACAGCGTCACCTTGTCACTGAACAGGCTGATGATGAACGCGATGACCGCGATGATCCCGTGCCACAGCCCTTGCCAGAACCCGGCCGGAGTCTCGGACGTGAAACGCGGGTCGCCGGCTGCGCAGCCCGAAACGATCAGGGCAGCGGCGATCATGAGACCCAGCCCGAATAAAAAATTTCCTGTTTTATGCATCGATTTCTCCTTTGTTCCACTGTTTCACCATCTGTAATATATGCAATGATTTTCCTGTTCAAGATATTTGGAAAATATTGTTGCGGTTCCCGCGTATGAGATTAGAATCTTGTTTTAAGAGTCTTGACATGGAAGATGTTATCATAGCGCTGCTGATTCTTTTAGCCATGCTTGTTCCGCTGGCCGTTCTGACGGCGGCCCTGGTGCTCGCGGTCATGGCCTTTTCCACTGCCCGTAAAAACCGCCGCGAGCTTCAGCAGCTTGGAGCCATGGTGGCTGACATCCGGGGGAGGCTCGAAAGACCCGATGCGCCGGAAGCGCCGCCGCCCCGGGCAGAGCCGCCCCGCCACCCTGCGCCGGCCGCCCCGGCCCCCGTCCCTGCCCCGCAGGTCCAGACTCCCCGCCCGCCCGTGGCGGCGAGGGTCGTCGGAGCCGACAGGGATAAATGGCAGAAGCTCGAGGAAAGCGTGGGCAAGCGCTGGATGATATGGGCGGGCGCGCTCGTGCTTTTCCTGGCAGCCGGCTTTTTCGTCAAATACGCCATCGACAATCGCTGGCTTGGACCCACGGCGCGGGTGGTGCTCGGGATTTTCGCGGGCATCATTCTGATTGCCGGGGGCGACAGGTTCGCGCGGCGCAACATGCGCGCGTTCGGCCAGGGCCTGATGGGCGGCGGGCTGGCCATTCTGTACGTTTCGCTTTTCGCGGCCTTCGCGCTCTACGACCTGGTCCCGCAGGTCGCGGCGTTTGCCGCCATGATCGTCGTGACCGCGGCAGGCATGGCGCTGGCCATCCTGCACAATGCGATCAGCGTGAGCATTCTCGCCCTGCTCGGCGGCCTGGCAGCGCCCGTCATGGTGTCGACCGGCCAGGACGCGCGCGACGCGCTGTTCGGTTACCTGACGCTCCTGGACCTCGGCGTGCTGGGTGTAGTGTTCTTCAGGCGATGGAGGGCGCTCGACATCATTGCCGCTGCGGGAACCATGATCCTCTTCATCGGCTGGTTCGCGAGCTTCTACTCGGACTCAGCCCTTGTTCCGGCCATGCTGTGGCTGGCAGTGTTTTTCATCATCTTCCTGCTCGTGCCGTTCGTGTATCACCTGCGCCGAAAAACAAGCGTTACCATTGACAGGTTCCTGCTGGCGCTGGCCAACGCCACGTTCACCTTTGTCATGGCCGTCATCATGCTCAGCGAGGAGCACCGCAGCGCTCTGGGCTTTGTCGCCCTCATCATGAGCGCGGGCTACGTGGCCATGGGAACCGTGACGCGAGCACGCCTGGCGGCCGACGCCCGCTCTCTCTTCGGTTTTGTCGGCCTGGCCTTGGTTTTTCTTACCATTGCCGCGCCCCTGCACCTCGAGCTGCACGGCATCACGCTTGCCTGGGCCGTCGAGGGGCCGGTGCTGCTGTACCTGGGCTACAGGTTCAGGTACCTGCCCGTGCGCATCGGGGGCCTGGCCGTGCTGGTTCTCGCCGTGGTGCGGCTCTTTGCAACGCACCTTCCCCTGCACGAGGATCCTTTCACGCTGCTTATCAATACAAGGTTCTGGGGCGCCATGTTCGTTCCCCTGGCCGCGGCTGCTTTCAGCCTGATCCATCACTGGAGCAAAGAGCGCTCGGCCGGCGTTGACCGCGTGTTCAAACGGATAAGCGCGATCACGGCCGGCTACGTGGGAATAATTTTTCTCAGCGAGGAGCTGCGCGAATGGTTCGCGCTTGGAGATTTCGGCCCCCATGCGTGGAGCGTGATCATCACCGTCTGGGCAGCCGGCAGCGCCGGATTTCTCGTCGCGGGCCTGTGGCGGCGCTCCCTGGCCGCGCGCGCGGCAGGGCTGCCTGTGCTGGCCGTGGCGCTCCTGCTGGCCTTCATCAGCTACGTTGACGACAATCCGGGCACCTACCTGTTGATGCTCAACTCGCATTTCCTTGCGTGCCTGTTTCCCGTGGTCATGGTGTTCGCCTACGGGTTTCTTGAGATGCGCTGCGTCTGGATCTGCACAAAACCCGAGCAGATCTTCGGCCGGGTCATGGTGAGCATGGGGCTCTTGTGCGTGCTTTCTCTGCTGAGCGTCGAAACCTATGCATTCAGCTACGACGTGGTCATGGACCGCCAGAAGGCCGGGTGGACGGCCCTGATGTCCGTGTCCATTGTCTGGGGCGCCTATGCGGCCGCGCTGCTCGGCATCGGCTTCTGGAGGGACGTGAGGGCGCTGAGGTTCGTGGCGCTGGGCCTGTTTTTCCTCACGGCGCTCAAGACGGTCCTGGTGGACATGGCCGCGGCGAGGCAGATCTACAGGATCATTTCTTTTTTAGCGCTGGGGGCATTGATGACGGGCGCGTCTTATCTCTATCACAGGATCGAGAAGCGCATAAGGCAAACATCGAGGGAAAAAGAATGAACCGACTTTGTCGTCGCCCCCCAATGACTTCACACTTAAGAATCGTCATACCGGCTCTATGGGCCGCATGGGTCCTTGCGCTGCCGCCTGCGGGCGCAGGCGGCAGCGCTGGGGACGAGCAGACGCAAGGCGACCCATGGTCCCGGTGGTCCCACACGGCGGCGATCACCCCGCAGGGCGAGACCAGTGGCCTTGTGTCCTTTCCCCTGTCGCTCGAGGTCTTCGATCTTGCCCGGCCCGACCTGGCCGACCTGCGCGTGCTGTCAGGCGCGGGGGACGAGACCGGTTACATCGTGCAGGTGGACAGGGGATGGGAAAAAAAGAAGCCGGTACCCGTGGAGCTGTACAACCGCACCTGCCTTCCCGGACAGCAGAGCTCGGTGACGGCGAGCTTCGGCGAAAAGATTCTCAAAAACCGCATTGAAATCATCACGCCGGGAAAGAACTTCAGGCGCGCCGTGACCGTAGAGGGCAGCGACGACGGGGACATCTGGCACAAGGTGAAGGAGGGCGTGTTTCTTTTCAATGTCACGGGCGGGGAGGGCGAATCGGTGGCCGGGTATGATAAAAACTATGTCGACATCCCGGACAACAACCAGCCATTATTGAGAATAACGGTTTTCAACGCCCCGGATGACCCGGAGCGCATCGAGATCGAGGCCGTGCACGCATGGCACTACGAGAGCAAGCCCGCGCGGACCGTGAAGGTACAGGCAGCGGTCGGAATCGCGGTTACAGAAAAAAGCGTGACAACCCTGTCCGTTGACCTGGGCCTGCGCAATGTGCCGCTCGCAGAGCTGACGCTGCGCTTCAGCGAAGACAATTTCTACAGGGCCGTGACCGTGCTCGGCAGGAACAGGGAAACGCGGGTGCAGAAAACGCGCAGGGAGGGCGGAAAAGAGAGCGAGAAGATCGTCGAGGAGCCCTGGGAGCGGCTGGGCTCGGGGGTGATTTACAGCTTCGTGTACAGCGGCGTGGTTGAAGCGTCCAACACGCTGAAGCTCGACGGAAAGAAAACAAGGTATCTCAGGGTCCAAATCGAGAACAGGGACGACAAGCCGCTGTCGCTGCAGGAAATCGAGGTCAGGAGGCTGGCGTATTTCATTGAGTTCAAGGCGCAGAAGGGCCGGGCCTTCACGCTCTACCTGGGCAATGCTGAAGCACGAAGCCCGGACTATGATTTCGTGCACTTCGTCGACCGCCTCAGGCTCGAGGGGGTGACGCCGGCAAAGCTTTCCGCACCCTCCGCCAACCCCGCCTACGCGCTTCCCGAAGAGCAGATTCCCCTGAGCGAGCAGCACAAGGGCATCATCTGGGTGGCGCTCCTTGCCATGCTCGCGGTGCTGGCCGTGCTCATCTACAGGCTTGCAAGAAAACCGCCGGACCCCTCCGGGGGGTAGCCGCACGCTTTAGCCTCCCGTTGGCCTCCACACGATGGGTAGGGGAGGCTTTAGCCTCCCGTTGGCCTCCACACGATGGGTAGGGGAGGCTTTAGCCTCCCGTTGGCCTCCACACGATGGGTAGGGGAGGCTTTAGCCTCCCGTTTGTTTGTGAACGAGTGCATGGAAGCGGCGCGGGTCCGCAGCTACGGGCACACGAAATGGAGGGACCATGAC
>JBDRLK010000689.1:0-14004 GCA_043813155.1 Pseudomonadota bacterium
GGCCGGCTGCGGCTGCTCGCTGGTCCACGGCCGCTGATGAATCGTGAAAGGAGTTTTACCATGACAGATCTTCGAACCACCTACATGGGCCTGGAGCTCGACAACCCGCTCGTCGTGGCCAGCTGCAGCCTGTCCAAGACGCTGGAAGGCATCCGAAAATGCGCGGACGCGGGCGCCGGGGCCGTTGTGCTCAAATCCATCTTCGAGGAGCAGATAAGCGGCGAGATGAAAAAGATGGAGCCTGATCCGTGGATCCAGTGGCACTCCGAAGCTTTCCAGTACACCAGCAACCTCGGCATGGAGCTGGGCCCGCGCGAATACCTGAAGCTGATCGGGCAGGCCAAGGCTAAAACATCATTTCCCATCATCGCGAGCCTGAACTGCATATCACAGAAATGGTGGGGCGATTTCGCCCAGCAGGTCGAAGCCGCCGGCGCCGACGCCCTCGAGCTGAATATTTCCTTCATGCCCAGCGATCCGGGCCGGAGCCCGGCGGACATAGAAAAACAGTATTGCAGCATACTCGAGGAGACGAAAAAGCTGATCAGGATTCCGGTGGCCGTGAAGATCGGCCCGTACTTCACGTCCGTTGCCGCCATGGCCGGGGCTCTCGACTTGAGGGGAGCCGCCGCCCTGGTGCTCTTCAATCGTTTTTTCCGTTTCGACATTGATATTGAAAACCTGAAGATCTCGGCCGGCCACAGGTTCAGCTCGGCCGAGGAAATCAACCGGTCGCTGCGCTGGATGTCGCTGCTCTCCGGCCGCGTGAGATGCGACCTTGCCGCGTCAACGGGCGTTCACGACCACGAAGGCGTGATCAAGCAGCTGCTTGCCGGCGCCACGGTGGTCCAGCTCTGCTCGACCCTGTACATCAACGGGCTCACGCAGATCGGCGCCATCCGCGGCCGGGTCGAAGAGTGGATGAAAGCAAAGGATTTTGCGTCGGTCTCCGATTTCAGGGGAAAAATGAGCCAGCTCCAGAGCGACAAGCCGGAGCTGTACGAGCGGCTCCAGTACATAAAATCTCTCGTCGGCATAGAATAGAAGCCACCCGGTAAATACACCGGGCCGGGTAGGGGAGCCTTCAGGCTCCCGTTAACATTGTCTCCTCGGGAGGCTAAAGAGGCTGTGTCGCAACCCCTATACTACTAAAGCGTAGCTTTGGGTTTTTAGTAGAAGGATTATGGAACAGCCCTGATCGCCCGGCTGCCAGCCTTCAGCTTTCAGCAATCAGCACTCAGCTTCGAGGAATTGTTCCTCCAAAAGCTGAAAGCTGAGCGCTGACCGCTTTTTGGCTGCGGCCGAAGGCCGCGCTGTGACCGACGGGTGTCATGCACCATGTTGGTGCTGCACGCCCTTGGCGTGCCTGGTTGTGGCGCCCCGAGGGGGCGCAGCACCAATTGCGCCGCAGCCTCTAAAGCCTCCCCTGCCCTGGATATTGATAAGGGGTAATTCAGATCGTGCCCACGGCCTGCATGTAGAGCACGGCCTCGTCTTTGCCGTCGAGCCCCAGGAGCTTGTTGGCCTTGTCGTCAAAAAACGCTCCCGCCACGGCAGAGCCCATGCCCAGCGCAACCGCCTGGAGCCAGATGTTCTGGCTTATGTGGCCCGCTTCCATGTAGATGTACCGCAGCCCGCGCTCGCCGTACTTGCAGCGGGAGCGATCGAAGACGGCGGACATCACAATGGTCACGTCCGCGTCGCCGAGCATGCCCTGGCCGAGGCCGGCCTTTTCAATGGCGCCGCTGAAATCACCAGCCTTGACGAGCTCGAGCGCGTGGTCCGGGACCCTGTAATGATAGATCCCGCTATCCAGGCCTTCCACATTGTTTACCACCGGGTAGATCTCGATAGGGTACAGGGCGCCGCCCGACGGCGCGGCGCGAAGGTCGTGGCCGTCGGCGCTTGCCGTGATCCCCTGCGCCGCGTGCAGGAGCCGGGACAGCTCGGCCATGGTCATGGCCTCCTTCGTGTAGGCCCTGACGGAACGCCGCTTGTCGATGGCCTGCTCCACGGTCATGGCGCCGTCCGCGGCTTTGGGAAGCTTGACGACTTTGGCTTTCTTATAGGTTTTGTACAAAGGCGGCCTGGCGGGCTTTGGCGCGAGCGCGTCCCCGGGGGCCCCCGCCGGGCCCAGCGATGTCTCGCCGTGAAAGCGCTGCCCTACCGGCAGCGCCGCACCTTCTTTTTTCTTTGCCTTTTTCATCGTTCCCGTCTCGACGCCGCCCTTGTCCCCGTTCGAGGACGCGGCGGTCATGGTCACGATCACGGCAGCGCAGGCCGCGCCCGCAAGAATGAGCGCGATCTTTCCCTTGTCCTTCATGGCATGTCTCCGTTGAAGAGGGGGTCAGACCCCCTCCCTTTTAAGGCGTGAACTCGCCGTCGCCGTCAGCGTCGAGGAAGATAGGGTTGGTGACGGCAAAGGGGCGCTGGTCGTTGACCACGGGGTCCATGGTCTCGTCGCCCTCCACCTCGACCACGACGAACCCGTCGCCCCCCCCGGTGTCGATCTGCACGGTGCCGCTGAACCTGATCACGGGGTTCTCCGGATCGGCCGTGCTTTCGTCCAGCGTTATGGTGTCCATCTCGGCGCCGCTCACGAATATCCTCATCCTGTCCAGCCCGATCCACTCGGCGGCCTGTACCACGATCGTGATGTCCGCCTCCCCGCCCGGCGCTGACACCGTCTCGCCCATGCCCTTGCCGTCGATATCCACGGTGATGAAAGCTCCGCCGGACACGAGCACCTTGAGCGCCTTCATGGCGTCCGTGACATCCTCGCCGGTCAGGATTGAGGGGTCATCGAAACCCACGTCCAGGCAGCTTCGCCCGTACCCGAACTCGCTGTCCTCAGGGTTGTGCGAATCCGACGTCGCCGTCACTGCGAACATATTTCCGCACTTGAGAAGGTTGAACCAGTCGTCCACGGTACCGGTCCCGCCTTCGGCCAGCTCGTTGCGCCTGAAGTCGTCGCCGTTGAACCCCTCGACCACGTTCCACAGGTCGCTCCACATCTCGGGCTTGCCCGCCTCGCACGCAGCGCTGTCGAGCCTCACGGAGCTGAAATACCCGCCGATCCCCGTGCTGCGCGGGTGGTTGAGCTGAAGCATGGGGCCGGCCGGGTCGGCAAGGATCTCTGTAAAAAGCTCCCCCGGCTCCTTGTAGTAATGGTCGACCGACCCCTCGTTGCGCTCGTCCGGCCGCTGGGTCAGGGGATAGGCGTTGAAATGCCCGTATTCATAGGTCGTGACCTCGGAGCCGGGAAAGGCCTTCACGATCGCCTCGAGCCCCATGTCCTCGACAAGGTACTGGTACCAGGTAATCCAGTCATGGTCCGTGGACGGAATAATGTCGAGCCCCTCCGTTACATTGGCTGAAACCGCGGCCTCGGGAACGGTCCACACGTCAGGGCTGTAGATGGAATGCTGGTGAAAATCAGCGCACAGAAACCCTGTCCTGTCCACGACCTCGAGCAGCACGAACTCGGCATTCGTGTTGTTTCCGGCGGTTATCTCGATCTCCTGTTCTTCGAACTCATACCAGTACCCCCTGGAAGCGACAACGTCATACGTCCCCACGGGCAGCGTAACCTCCCCGGCCCCGTCATGGTCGAAAACATACTGGTAGGCGCCATCCGGGTGCCGATCCTCGCCGAACGAGCGGGGCAGCGACTCCGAAAAGCTGGTCGGGAAGATCATGACCTTGGCAGGGATGGGATCCGAATCACCGTCCACCAGTGTGTAGGCAAACGTCCCGGGCTCGGCCAGCTCGATGTCATGGGTCTGGTCGCTGTCTCCCATGGTGACGTCGTCGGGCCCCGAGATCGCATGACCCTCGAGAACAACCGTCACCTTGTAGTCGCCCGGCTCCAGCCCTATGCCGTACGAGCCGTCAATGCCGCAGATTGCGCTTGTCACGTACGTGTCGTCGTCCTGCAGCACGTGCACCCTGGCGCCCGCGGCCGGCCCGCCGCCGTCCACCGTGACCGTGCCTTCGAGCCGGGCCGGTTCCTCCTCCCCCCGAACGTTCCTGACCGCCTTGAGCAGCGCTTCAGCGCCGCCCCCTGCCACAACCATGTCGATGGCGTGGACCTGCCACTCTCCGCAGGCTTCGATCTCCCAGTAGCTGGCCAGCGTGGTGGCCAGCACGTTGGATTCCTCGAGCACGAACTCGAGCTCTTCCCCGCTGCCGTTGAGAAACCCGTAGCTGATGTTTCTTCCAACGTACCCGTAGAGGATGTGCTTCCCGCTGAACGTACTGTCGTCAAAACCTCCTTCGCGAACAAACGTGTACAGGCCGTCGCCCATGATGATCCCCAGCAGGGCCAGGTGGAGCCTGGACAGGCGGTTGTTCGGGTTGCGTATCGTGAACCATATCTGCAGGTGCTCGTCATCCGGGGCGAGGACATAATCTATGATCATCTCGCCGTTGAAAGGCCTTGGGTCGAGAAGCTCGCCCATGCCCACGTCGAGCAGGGGAAGCGGCGCCAGCCGGCCCGTGACCCGCACGACAGCATCTTCCCCGTCGGTCCCGTCGTTCATGACCGTGACGGTATCCGGGTCCACCATCTGCAGGCCCAGGCCGTAGAAGGATTCACCAAAATTATTATGGCCGCTCTCGCCGTCCTCGCCCCACCTGTCCGCGAAGACGATCTCGCCGCCATAGGGCTGGTACCCGTCGGACCTGTAACCCGTCCCGCCCGCCGTGTTCTCGATCACGAAACCCACCTTTGAGTTCTTCAGGAGGAAATCGCCGACCTCGGCCTGCGACTTGCGGCCCGTCGGCACGTCGCCTGCCTCGTTGATCTTCCCCGCCCTCGCCTCCCCCGCGGGCACGGGTCCCGAGACGTCGGCGCCGTCATCCCCGGTCTCCGCCGCCGGGAAAGGGTCGCACGGGGGCAGCTCCTCCTCCACCACGTCCTCGTCGCCGTCCGCGTCCGTGTCATCCCCGCCGCCGTCCCCGCAGCCAATGATTGAAAACAGCAAAACGAATGAAAGAGCCAGGGGTACTTTTCTCATCTTCATGACCATTTAATTCCTTTCATCGGAATATTATAAGCCAGTTGTCCGATAAAACAATCGAGAATTAAAGAAACCGCCGGTGCGCGAAATAATCCTTTTTACGCATTTTACGCATTCCCGAAATTATGGTATAAGCGACCTATTAAAAGGATAGACAAAGGAGAAGAAAATGAGAGAGTTTCGAGAAATCCTGGTGCCGATCGATTTTTCAGATTCCTGTTTCGACGCCATCGATCCGGCCTACAGCCTGACCAGGCTCATCGGCGGCAAGGTCTTTCTTTTTCACGTGCTCGACCTTCTTCCCAAGCCCAACCCCCTGTACGCGCATTATGCTCCCCGTGAATCCATGCTGAAAGGGGAAATCGATAAAATGGAGCTCGAGGCGCGGACCAAGCTGCATTCCCTCGTTCCCAAGGGCGAGGAATACAAGGACGTGGAGACCGAGGTGGTCGTCCTTCGCCACTCCTCGGCCTTTGAGTGCATCCTGGAATACGGCGGGAAAATCGGGGCCGACCTCATCGTGATGACCGCCAAGGGATGGAACACCTTCGCGCACATCCTGGTCGGTTCCACGACGGAGAACGTGATCCGCCACGCAAAGTGCCCGGTCATGGTCATCAGGGCCAAGGATGACTGATCGCTGCGTGTAGGGGATAGGGGTAAAATTCAAGATTCAAGGCCTGACCCCCTTGACAGGACAGCCCGTATTCCCTATAAACATGCTTTCCCGCAGGGCGGAGAGAAAACCGCCCGCACCAATCTCTTGTTCCTTGCTTCAGCTTAAAGAGGGCTGAAGCCGTGATGACCATAAGGAGGCGCCATGCACAAATACGTTCAGAAAAAATTCAGAGAATACGAAACCGTCTTCATCCTCTCCCCCGGGATCAACCAGGCCGCAGCGGACGGAATCACGAAGAAGATTCAAGCCACTCTCGAGCGGTATGAGGGCAAGCTTACGAAAGTGTCCCTCTGGGGAGTGAGGAAACTCGCTTACAAGATCAGCAAGCACGACAAGGGCATTTTCTATCAGCTCAACTACGTGGCCCCGCAGGGATTCGTGGACGACATGGAAAAGAAGTTCAAGCTCGACGACATGATCCTGCGATATCTGACGGTGAAAACCTCCGAGGAAGAAGTGGATCCGCAAAAGATTATCGTCAAGAGTCCGGATGTCGAATTCGAGAGTGTCGAGGCCCTCATCGAGTCGGGTTCGACGGATGAAAGTATCGAAGAAATCAGCGAAGAGCCTGTCGAGGAGACGAGCGAGGAGCCCGGCGAAGAGCCCGCTGCGCCGCAGGAGGAAAAGGAGGAAAAGAAGGAGGAGGAAGCCGGACGGAAACCGGAAGAGGCAGTCGAGAAGCCGGCGGCGGAGCAGGTCGCGAAACCGATCGAGACGATCATCATCAACGATGACAGCTTTGCCGACATTGAAGTGGCAGCGGACGTCAAGCCGCCCGCTGCCGCCGTGGAGGACAAGCCGGAAAAATCATCGGAAGAAAAGCCGGATGAAACAGCAAAAGCCGAAGAGGATGAGAAGAAATGAAAAGACCACAAAAAAAATTCTTACGGAATAAACCCGAAGGCCCCCCGAGGGAAGAAGGACCCTTCTCACCGGGAAGAAAGAAATTTTTCCATAAAAAGATATGCCGTTTCTGCAACAACAAGAACATGATTATCGACTATAAAAATCCAGAAATGCTGAGGCTCTTTGTTACGGATCGGGGAAAAATAATACCGCGTCGCATCAACGGCAACTGCAGCAAGCACCAGAAGGCAGTAACGGTAGCCATCAAGAGGGCGCGTCATCTTGCCCTGATACCCTTTACCGTAAAATAATGAGGAAGCCATGAAGATTATTCTGCAGGAAGATATCAAGAACCTCGGCCGGTCAGGAGACGTCGTCACCGTCAAAGACGGCTTCGCGAGAAATTACCTGATACCGAAAAACCTGGCAATCAGGGCGACCACGAAGAACGTAAAAGTTCTCAGTCATCAGAAAAAGCTCATCGATGCGAGGATAGCGAAAAGGAAAAAAACATTCGAATCGCTCAAGGAAGCGCTCGAGGGCCGCTCCATAACGGTGCCGATGGCGGTCGGAAAAGATGAGAAGCTTTACGGCAGTGTGACGGCCAGGGATATCGAGCACGCCCTGCTCGAGGATAACATCAAGGTCGACAAGAAGCTCATCCTGCTCAAGGAAAACATCAAAACCCTCGGCGTGTACCCCGTCCACATCGCCCTCGGCGACGGTGAGGAAGTGGAAATCAAGGTATGGGTCGTAGCGAAGTAGGGAATAGGGGATAGGGATTAAAGATTTGTCCCACCTCAAGTAAACATTCGGTGAACCCGTTTCTTAGGTCTACGTGCCCGTGCCCGCGTGCGTGTGCCCGTGCCCGAATCGCCAAGTCGCCGACAAGCATCCACTCGGGCGCGCACGCGGGCACGGGCGCGGGGTTTACCTAATATTTACCACCTCAACCGCCTCCCGATATTGCCAGTCAAAAGGTTTTTTCAGCCCTTCTGTGGAAAAACTGTAAACAAGCTGTGCATTAAAGCCGATAATGCACTGTAATTGCTGGATTTACCGGGACTCTGGATTGTTCAATAATTACAAGCACTTACGCTATTGACACAAAGCGGGTTTTAATTTAATCATAAATGGCAGGAGTCAATATATGCAGCAGCAGAAAAAATTCGAAAAAAGCAGGCAGGCCGGTACGGTAAGCATGGAGACCTTCCACGCGAAAATTCCACCTCACAGCACGGAAGTGGAGCTTTCAGTGCTCGGCGGTCTCATGCTCGAAAACGCGGCCATGAAAAGGGTCGCCGACATCATCAACCCCGCTGATTTTTATACCGAGGCCCATCGAATCATCTACGAGGCTATTGTCAGCATCAGTGACTCCAACCGGCCGGCGGACATCCTTACCGTCGGCGAGCATCTGAAAGCAAGAGGCCTCCTGGAACAGGTCGGGGGATTCGAGTACCTGTCAAAAATCCAGGACGCGGTTCCATCGGTTGCCTACATTGACGCTCACGCCAAGGTCATCAGGGAAAAAGCGGCCGTCAGGGCCTGCATCAATGCATCCATGGAAGTTCTCTCAAAAGGCTTCGGGGATTACGGCGACGTGGACCAGTTTCTCGACGAAGCGGAAAAGAAGATTTTCGATGCCACGCACAAACGGGCCCTGAGCAAGATCAAGACCATCAAGGAAGCCGTTACCGACACGTTTACGCAGATCGACAGGCTCAGCTCGATGAAGTCATCGATCACGGGCGTCCCCACGGGGTACGTCAGGCTCGACAGTGTTACCTGCGGGCTGCAGAATTCGGACCTCATCGTCCTGGCGGGCCGGCCTTCCATGGGAAAAACGGCTCTTGCCCTCAACATTGCCGTAAACGCGTACAGGGAAAACAAGGTTCCCATCGTCATCTTCTCGCTGGAGATGTCCGTCCACCAGCTCATGCTGCGGCTGCTCAGCAGCGAAGCCGAAGTCGCGGCCAACCATCTGCGCGTGCCCAGCAGGCTGAGCCAGGACGAATTCCTGAGGCTGACCGTGGCCGCGGACTACCTGGAAAAAACATCCCTGTTCCTGGACGACTCGCCTGAATTGAACGTGCTGGAGATTCGTTCCAGGGCCAGGAGGCTCAAGGACGAGCACGACATCGGGCTTATCGTCGTCGACTACCTCCAGATCCTGAGGCCGTCCTTCACCACGAGACACGACAACCGTGAAAGAGAGGTCGCGGAGATGTCGAGGTCTCTCAAGGCGCTGGCCAAGGAGCTCGATATACCCATCATTGCCCTGAGCCAGCTCAGCAGGAGCCCTGAAAAAAGGGAGAAAAGCAAGAGGCCCCAGCTCGCCGACCTCAGGGAAAGCGGGGCCATCGAGCAGGACGCGGACCTCGTCATGTTCCTCTACAGGGAAACGAATCCCGACGCGGGGCCCGGACAGGAAAGGCCGGGAGCGGAACCGGTGCGGACCGAGCTTATTATAGGAAAGAACAGGAACGGGCCCACGCTCACGATCCCGCTCGACTTCGTTCCCGTTTTCACGCGATTCAACGATCCTGAAGGAGAAGATCAGGATTTCGGCGGCTCAACGGCTATCGGTGGAATGGGAGACACGGATGTGGGGGGGATAGACTTCGACTGACATCGAAATCCAGGGTAGGGGAGCCTTCAGGCTCCCATTCCTTCGACGGGAGGCTGTCGCCCTCGGCGAAACATGCAAGATAATCCGGAGTTTCGCTCGGGCGTCCCGCTTGAAAAGGTGTTGCGGTTTGAGCCTCCCTACCCACCAAGTGGGAGGTTGATATATCAGAAGGCGTACGTGTTGGAACGCCTGCCGTTGGCGCCGGAATTGCCCGGGCTGTTGCCCCCGTTCCCGGCTGAGCCCAGGCTGTAGGTGTTGCCGCTCTCGGTGATGGTCGACGAGCCGTACCTGGCAAGCCCGATGGGAGGCCCGCCGCCTCCCCCGCCGCCGGCCCCGCCCAGGGCGCCCGATCCGCCCGTGCCGCCGTTACCCCCGAAACCTCCCTGGTCCGTGGATTCCTGCGCGCCCCCGCTGCCGCCCGGGCCGCCCTGGCCGCCGGATCCGCCTCCCATCCCCCTGCCGCCGTTGCCGCCGCCGCCCGTGGAGATCTGGCAGTTGCGCACCTCGACGGATGAGTTCACGAGGAAGATGGAAAAGGAGCCTCCGCCCCCGGTCCCCATTGTGCCCTGATAGCCTCCACAGCCCCCAGCGCCCCCCCCGCCGCCCGCGCCGCCGTAGCTCGTGCACCAGCCGTCCAGGCAGCTCTCGCTGCAGTCTCCGCCGCCCCCTCCGCCGCCCCCGCCGCCGCCGCCGTGCGTGCCCCTGGTTCCGTCCGCTCCGTCCGAAGCCGCCCAGTCGGTGCCTGAAACAGACCCGTCGCCGTTGCCGGCCGCGCCGTTCCACGACGTGCTGAAGGACGGCGAGGTCCCGTCCGTGCCGTTGTGCCCCCTGTCGCCCGAGCACGTGGCCGGCCCGCCCCCGCCCCCGGGCGCTCCGCCCACTCCGGGCTGGCCCTGCTGGCCGCTCGACGTGTACCCGCCCGGCAGCCCGCCGTTTCCGCCGTTCCGTCCGCAGCTGGAATTCGTTCCCCTTACCCCCACGCCCGGCATGCTGCAGCTGCCGCAGGCGCACAATGGGCTGCAGTGGCACCCGTACTCGCAGCCGCTGTCCCCGTCATCGCCCCTCATGCCGGGGTTTCCCGTGTACCCCTCGCCAGGGGCGCCTTCCGATCCGTTCTGACCGTCGGCCCCGCTGCCCGCCTGGACCGAGCAGTGCTCCACCACGAGACCCGTGGAATTGATTGCCTTGATTCCGTAGGAAGGGTCGCCCGCGTCGCTCGCGTCGCTGGAACGAATGGTAAACCAGCCGACCCTTGTTTCGCTGGAGATGCCGTCGGCCGTGACGGCGACGGTCGCCGGCGAATCAATGATCACCGTGTGGTCGGCGGCACGGCTCCAGCCGTCCGCCGCGTCGTAGCCGCCGAACACGGAAATGCCGTCCTTCAATGAAACCTGTTCGTCGTAGTCCCCCATGGACACGTAAACGTGATCCTTGGTGGGGTTCGAAAAGGCCGCGTTGACGCCCGCCTGAATCGTGCGCTTCGGAAGGAGCATGGTGCCCGGGTTGGAATCCATGCCGCCGCCGGCCACAAAGATCGCCCTGCCGATGTCCCCGTCGATCTCGTCACAGTTCGCGTCGATAAAATCATTGTCGGGCATGTCCGTGGATTCCGGCTCGCCGGCCGTGCACGTTTCAATGCCGAACGTGCACACGCCCGTCCTCCGGCAGGCCCCGACGCCGCACGCCATGGTGGGAATGAAGGCGTCGTCCTCCACGCCGTCGCAGTCGTCGTCCACGCCGTTGCAGTCCGTGTCGTCGCCCGTGGGGTCCCCCTCGTCGCAGATCTCCGTGCCGTCCAGGCACACGTAGTTGGTCGCGCATACGCCCACGCCGCACTCCTCGCCCGCGAAATCCTCGTCCTCGTCGCCGTCGCAGTCATCGTCAACGCCGTCGCACTCGGTTTCGGGAAGCCCCGTGGGCGTGCACTCCTCCTCGCAGCCGTCCCCGGGCTCGCCGTTGGCGTCCGTCCACCCGGCGTCGCACTCATAGCCGCATCGGCCCATGACACAGATCGGGTGCGCGTGAAAAACCGGCGGGCACACGTTGCCGCATTCGCCGCAGTTTTCGATGTCGCTCATGAGGTCGAACCCTTCGTCGATCTCTTCGTCGCAGTCGTCATCCCTTCCGTTGCATACCTCGTCGACGCACTGCTGGCAGTCCGGGTCCAGCACATCGATGAGGCCGTCGCAGTCATTATCGAGATCGTCCTCGCACGTCCTGGCCGGGTCCTCGGCCTCGTCATCGTGCGGGCACCTGTACTCGCACCCGTCGACTTCGCTCCCGTTGAGGTCGTAATACTGCTCCCTGCAGGGACCCATCTCGCACTCCCCGGCCCTGCACAGTGCGGTGGCGTTCTGAAACGAGCAGGCGTTCCCGCACTCCCCGCAATTGTTCAGGTCGGTCAGGAGGTCGAAGTCCTCGTCGATGAGCGTGTCGCCGTCGTCATCCCTGCCGTTGCAGCGCTCCGTGCCCGTTGTGTCGGGCTGATCGCCTCCCGCGTCGTCCATGGGCTGGTCCGTAGAGGTGTCGGCCGGGTTGCTTTCCGAGGCGCACCCGCTGGAGGCACAAGCCGCAAGAAAGGCCGTTATCAGGATGAAGAGAGAATTTTTCATCACTAGCTCCTAAAAAACCATGGCGTTTTGTGCGGGACAGAGTGAAACTCTGTCCTCACACCAATTTATATTGTATAATAAAACCGCGTAAAATCAACATGACCCCTAAAAAGAAGAATATGGGCTCCGGTTCAAGGCCGGCCGGAACACGCCGCCGCCCCGGCGAAAGGGCGCCTGCGCGAAAGAAAGCCGTCCCTGTCCGGACCGGTGGCGGCTGCAACAATCGCTGCATCTTCTGCGATCACGCCCCGCACCCGCCCGTCACGCCTGAAGACGTGTACGAGCAGGTTGCGCGGTCTCCCGGCGGGCTCGCCGTCATCGAAGGCCCGGGCGAGCCCACGCTTGCCGGAGACATCGCCCGGCTCGCACACACGGCGAGAAGGGCCGGGGCGTCGGGGCTCGCGGTATTCACGAACGGCAGGATGCTTTCCTACGAGCCCGTGGCAAAGCTCCTGGCGGACCTGAAGCCCTGCGCGATCGCGGTGTCGCTCCACGGAGCCTCGGCCCCGGTTCATGAAAAACTGACAAAGACCCCTGATTCTTTTACCCAGGCGCTGCGCGGCCTCAGCTCTATCATGAAGCTGCGCCATCGCACCGAAACCGCGGTATTCATAAGGTTCGTTCCATTGAAAGAGAACATGGACGAGCTTGCTTCCATCGTGAAGCTGGCCGGAGAGACCCGTCTCGACGGCATCGTGGTCGACGGCCCGGGCGCCGGCCGCCGGGCGGTCCCTCCCGCCGCGCTCCGCCGGGCGATCGCGGCTCAGCGCCGCAGCGGGGTCGCCCTGATGACCAGGGCCGAGCTCGAAACATCAATGAGCCGGCGCCTCGCCCCGCTCTACAGCAGCGATGGGACGGCTCTTGCCCGGTTTCACGAGCATGCGGGGTCGCTCTCCCTCGTGGTCCGGACCGGATGCCGCAACGCGTGCAGCTTCTGCACGACGAGAATCATCCAGGAAGAGAACCTGGCGGTCTGGCCGCTCGATCACGTGGAGACCTTTTTCGAGGACATAAAAAAGGCCCGCGGCTCCGGGATTGCGCGCTTGAAAATCGTGGCGATCGAGCCGCTCGAGCACCCGGACATGGACAGGCTGATCGGCTTTGCGCGCGGCGAGGGCCTCGAAAGGATAGAAATCTGGACGTCGGCCCGCGCTCTTTCCGATGCCGGGTGGGCGCGGAGGCTCGGCCGGGCCGGCATGACGAACATCGACGTTCCAATCATGGGCTCCCGGGCCGACATACACGACGGCGTGGCCGCGAGCAGAGGCGCTTTTGACCAGACCATGGCGGGAATACAAAACGCTCAAAGGCTCGGCATCGCCTGCGCGTACCACCTCATCGTGACGAAGCAGAACATGGGCGATCTGGCGCGCATGTCGGCAATGGGGCAAAAAATGAAGCTGGGCGAGCCGGCATCCGTGCTCATCCCCTCTCCGAGCTCGACGCTGCCGGCAAGCTATGAAGCGTTCATGCCCCGCCTCAGCGACGTGGCCCGCTGCCTCGAGACCATGCCGGGGCGAGCCGCGGCCGCCCTACTGCGCAGGGGTCTTTGCAACAACATACCGGTCTGCGTTCTCCTGTCCGCCTGCCCCGGCCATGCAGCGCTGATCCGGGAATTCAAGCCGGTCAGGCAGGGCTGGGTTCGCGACGGCGACCTTTCCGAGCCCGGGGCCAGATTGAAATTGAGGAAAAAATGCGCTAAAGCATGGTCATGCGTTCTTGCCCGTGAATGTATCGGCCTGAATGAGCAATACGTGAAGCTCTACGGTTCATCGGAATTCGAGCCGATGGTTGATCCATAACATCATTGGCCCGCGGTCATGAAAATCGATCAGCACATAAAGGAGGCTTTCGCCGGAGAGAAAAACGGCGATGTCCGCGTAAGCGGCATCAGGGCCGAGGGGTTCTCACTGCGCCTCTCTCTGGCATGTGACGCGGTGTCCCTGGACATCAAGCTCTATCCCGCGGGGGAAGCCCGCTCAACCTGCGCCTCCAACAGGAATTTCGACATCGTTTTCCTGACAAGGAGCGACTCCGACGTGGATGAAGCAACGCGCCGCGTGCTCGAGAAAGCCATTGACGTCATCATGGGGCTCGATCTCACTATCGGCCTGCACGATTGGGAGGAGACGATTGGAGAGGAGTCGGACTCGAGGTTCCTCTGCGGCCCGGCCGTTGAAATCAAGGTCACGCGAAGGTGCAACCAGCACTGCC